>JBDNGW010000821.1:0-8406 GCA_041689735.1 Leeuwenhoekiella sp.
AAAAGACCTCAATAGATTACTTCCTTTATCGTAACTGCCAGTGAGATCTAAAACTACTATTTAGGGTATTTTAAACGAATTTTGGATAGTATTTACTGATTTGATTAATTTTTAGAAAATTGACGAAAGAACCACACTATCATTGGAATATAAAAATTATAAAATCTGTAGTATTTTGAACTTTAACTCATACAAAAAGACCTCACAGGTTTTGAAAACCTGTGAGGTCTGATAGGTCTTCAAATAGTGAACCTGGTTTACACCCTATGAGCCTGTCTACTAGCAAAAGGATTTACATATCCAACAAATACGCAAAAATCAAAGGTGCAACAATGGTCGCGTCACTTTCTATAATGAATTTTGGGGTGTTGACATCCAGTTTCCCCCAAGTAATTTTTTCATTAGGCACTGCGCCAGAATAGCTTCCGTAGCTGGTGGTGGAGTCTGAAATCTGACAGAAATAGCTCCAGAATGGCGTCTCGGGGCGTTCCATATCCTGATAGAGCATGGGAACGACACAGATCGGAAAATCACCGGCAATGCCACCGCCTATCTGGAAAAAGCCGATACCGTTTTTTGAGTTTTCGGTGTACCAATCGGCAAGGAAGGTCATATATTCGATACCGCCTTTTACCGTTGTTGCTTTCAGTTCGCCCTTCATCACGTAAGAGGCGAAGATATTGCCCATGGTACTGTCTTCCCAACCCGGGCAGATAATGGGCAGGTTTTTTTCCGCGGCAGCGTACATCCAGGAATCTTTTAAGTCGATCTCATAATATTCCTCCAGCACACCGCTGAGCAACATTTTATACATAAATTCATGCGGCAGATAGCGCTCGCCATTATCGTCAGCGTCTTTCCAAATTTTAAAAATATGTTTCTGTAACCTGCGGAAAGCTTCTTCCTCGGGAATACAGGTATCGGTTACGCGGTTCAGCCCTTTTTCGAGCAGATCCCACTCGTCTTTGGGTGTGAGATCGCGATAGTTGGGTACGCGTTTATAATGGGAATGCGCGACAAGGTTCATAATATCCTCTTCCAGGTTTGCACCGGTACACGAAATAATCTGCACTTTGTCCTGGCGTATCATTTCAGCAAAAATTTTGCCCAGTTCTGCGGTACTCATCGCGCCAGCAAGGGAAACCAGCATTTTAGCGCCGTTTTCCAGCTGTTCTTCGTAGCCTTTGGCCGCATCTACCAATGCAGCTGCATTAAAATGCAGGTAGTATTTTTCTATAAAATCAGAGATTGCCCCTTTCGTATTTTTAGTCTTTGTCATTATCTTTTAATTTTCCTATGCCCGCCTTTTCTTTTGCAGTGTATGTATTATTATAATCGTGTTCTATCTCTTCGCCCTGAAATTTATAGCTCAACATTTTATAATAGAGTTTTGCCGCTAAAAATTCAGAAGTTTTATTGTCTTTTAAGGGACAAAGTTCCATAATATCAAAACCTACCACATTGGTCTCGTCAAAAATCCGTTTAAGAAAATCCATGGTCTCGTACCAGAAAAGTCCGCCCGGTTCTGGTGTTCCAGTTCCCGGTAGAATTGATGGATCAAGTGCATCAAGGTCAAAGGTGATAAATACATTTTCGGTACAGGCATCTATGACATTGTCTATCCAGTATTCATCCTGAATCATTTGATGGGCAAAAAAGGTCTTTTCTTCATCCATGACCGTTTTTTCGAGCACGTCCATACTGCGTATGGCCACTTGGATAAGGTTTGTCGTCTGGCTCGCTTCGTAAAGGGCGCAGGCATGGTTGTACTTACTGCCTTCATATTCTTTGCGCAGGTCTGCATGTGCGTCTATTTGGATTACGGTAAGGTTGTCATAAAGCTCATTAAAAGCCCTGATCGTCCCTATAGAAACAGAGTGTTCGCCGCCCACAACAGTCACGAACTTATTGCGCTTAATGTAGTCCTTTACGGTACTGTGCATCGCTTTTACAACCGCTTTTGGCGATTCATTTTCGGTAATTGCGGGCGCGAGATAAATACCTTGTTGAATTACTTCAGTATCGGTTTCTATGTCGTAGGTTTCCATATTTTGAGAAGCTTCCAAGAAAGCCTCCGGACCTTTATCGGCCCCTTTTTGCCAAGTACTTGTACCGTCGTAGGGTACAGGGATCAGTACGATCTTGGCGGTTTCTAATTTAGCATACTCATCAGCGATGCCAGCATAATTTTTAGTTGTGGTCATAGCCTAATATTTTAAGCAAATCGGCTGCTTTTTGTTGCTCGTTAAACAATTCAGTAGTTATATTTCCATCTTCATCCTTGTTGATAAGGATATGTTTTGGCTGGGGTATCAGGCAATGCTGCAGGCCGCCGTAACCGCCTATGGTTTCTTGGTACGCGCCCGTATTAAAAAAGCCTATGAACAAGGTTTTGTCTTTTCTATATCTGGGCAGGTAAATGGCATTGCTGTGCTGCTCGCTGTTATAATAATCGTCGCTGTCACAGGTAAGTCCACCCAGCAGTACGCGCTCATATTCTTCATCCCAGCGGTTGAGGGGCAACATTACAAAACGTTTGCTAATCGCCCAACTGTCGGGCAGGGTGGTAATGAACGACGAGTTGATCATGTTCCATTTTTCGCGGTCGTTCTGTTGTTTTTGGTAAAGAATTTCATACAATGCGCCACCGCTTTCGCCTACGGTAAAACTACCGAATTCTGTAAAAATATGTGGTACGGGCACTTCGGCACTAGCGCAGGTAATCTGAATCTGATTGATGATCTCGTCTACCATATAGGCGTAGTCAAAGTTGAACGCCAGGGAGTTTTTTATGGGAAAGCCACCTCCTATGTTTAAACTGTCCAGCGAGGGACATACTTTCTTAAGTCGGGTGTATACTTTAAGACATTTATTGAGCTCGTTCCAATAATATGCGGTATCACGAATACCGGTATTGATGAAGAAGTGAAGCATTTTTAGCTCAATTTTTTCATTGTTTTTGATCTGATCTTCATAAAATGGAATGATATTCTTGTAGCCAATACCCAATCTGGAGGTATAGAACTCAAATTTAGGTTCCTCTTCCGAAGCAATGCGTATCCCTACTTTATAATCGCCCTCAATCTCTCTAGAAAGTAGCTCTACTTCCTCAAAGTTATCTATTATTGGAATACAGTTTTTATGACCAGAATTGATGAGATTGGCAATATTTGTAATATAACCGTTCCGTTTAAAACCATTGCAGATCACAAAGGTATCGTCAGTGATCTTGCCATTGTTCTTCAAGTTGTTTACGATATCAATGTCAAATGCCGACGAAGTTTCAATATGGATATTGTTTTTTAACGCCTCATCAAGCACGTGCTTAAAATGGGAGCTCTTGGTACAATAACAGTATTTATAGTCTCCTTTATACTCGTATTTTTCCATTGCATCTGCAAACCATTTTTTGGCTCGCGCGATATTGTTAGAAATACTGGGCAGATAACTGAATTTTAATGGGGATCCGTACTGTTCTACCAGCGACATCAAGTCGATGTCATGAAAATGGAGGTGATTATCTTCTAATTTAAAATCTTCCTGTGGAAAGTAAAAGGTCTGATCTATAAGATCAATGTACTTTGTGTTCATCTATTTGATTAAGGCTGAAATTTAAAAAACTATTTGAAATAATTAAACCGAATTCTTTGTTAAAGGTTTACCCTCTAAAATGCTGTTTTTTGAACAAAGGATCTGTTCAGAAATAACCTGTCCGTTTCTATGGATTCTTTTGCCCACCAACTGCGCCTGCCTTTGCCGGTAGGCAGGTCGAAAATACTCGCCATAGCTACGGCTATGTCTGCGTTTTTCGCCTTGTTGATAAACAAAATAACCTCCTACAATTCGGTCACTTTATTTATGAACAAATCCGTAACATTTTTAAAATTAAGTAAATTTCAGCATAAAATCGAAAAATACATTAGCTAATCTCAATTTAATCATCAAACCAACTGTTTTCACGTACCTCCCCTTGTTTTCCAAGCGTATTGAATTTATAGCTGAAACTGAGCATAAAATACTGTTGAAGCACTGTGCTTTGTACATCTTGTATATAATCTTCTGTTGCTACTCGGCGCGCATTGGTGTTCTGGTTCAGCAAATCATACACCTTTAAGGTTACCGTCGCATTATCGTCTAAGATAGAATAGCCCAGCGAACTGTTCCAAAACACGGAATTTGTCTGAAAACCCGCTGCTACAGCTGGATTATTGATAAACCGGATATCATTTTCCCATTGCAATTTTTTAGGATAATAGGTTGTGGTACGCAGTCGAAACTCATGCCGCGTAAAATCACGATCTTTAAAAACATCAAGGTCAAAGGTGTTTTTACTAAAACTGGGACTATAGGAAGGCCGTATTTCAAACAGGTCCCGCCAGGTGTAACGCAATTCCAGTTCCGGCCGGTACGCTATCGTTTTACTGGCATATTGAACCTTATTGTTAAAGTTCACATTGCTGCTTGAACTTACCCCCATGGAAACATCATATTTTAAGGTGCGCAGGGTATCAATCTCTATGTTCTTGCTATAGCTTGCCCGACCGTAAATACTATAATAACCGTCCACATTAGCATAAGTGGTGCTGCGAACGTTCGCGTCACTGATCGTGGATCTGTTCACCACCCGATCATTGGCGAAATTTGCGTTCAAATAACTGTTAAAACCCGTTCTGGTCTGCCAGTCATAATTATTGACGCCCAGATAAATATTGTGCTCGTTGGAAGGTTTTAGGTCAGGATTGCCCTGAACCGTGTTAAGCGGGTCTGAAACATCTACATAAGGCGAGAGCTGGCGTACCCCGGGCGCGTTATTATTGAGATAATAACCGGAATACATACTGGTTTTCTTGGTGAAATTGTAGTTGAAATTAGCCTCTAGTTCCAGCGCATTAAAATCATTGCTAAAATTGATATCACGTAACGCATCCTCACTTTTCAAATTGCGAAAGACATACCCGGCATTTAGGCTCATGCGTACTTTATCATTGTTGAAGCTAATGCCCAGTTCTGGCTTGGAACTGCGGTCTACATTTGTGAAATCCGTACTTTGGGCCAGGTTAAAATCAGCATAGCTGTCGCTCCCGTCGTCAAAATCAAAAACGCGCTGTCTATCTTGCCGCTTCGTGTTATTGTACCTATATTCTGCCTCTAGGAACAGCTTTTTTTCAATGAGCGGGATGCGCCATTCCCCGTTGAATGTAATGCCATTGTTCGCCAGTTTACCGTCTGTATATTGATTCCTGTCTATCACGGCGGCAGAATCACCGAATATTTCGGTATTTGACTCAAGCAGGGCATCGGTATCGGTATCATTGATATCGTTTTCCATTTCCACACGTAAAAAACCGCCCTTACTTCCATAACGTTTGGTCGCGGAGAGTCGGTTCTCAAAATTTCGCCCGTTGCGTGAACTTGTATTTAAGGTGTTGCTCTGGTTTGTAAGATCCCCATTCCCATTTCTGGTTTTCTCGTCGCGTGTAAAATCACTCGAGCCTTCGGTATAGGTAAATTCTGGTCGCACTTCTATTAAAAAGGTCGTATCTACTGCTATTTCAAAACGGGCGTTCACAGCATGACTGTCATTATTGCTTTCTGTACGCGAATTTGTATTGGAAAAAAAACGCCGTTCTGGTAGGGTCGTCTCGCGGTCCCTCCGTTCTTCTTCAAAAGAATTTGCCGAGGTATAAAAATAATCAACGCTTACATCATTGTCCTTTCCTATCACATCTACATAGTTTGCACCACCGGTTCTCGAATTGGTAATTCCCTGTCCACCGCCAAAACTTCTTCCATTGACATTAAAACTGCCATTATCATTAAAGCTTATGTAACGGGCGTTACCGAACATTTTTTCAATCTCACCAAAACTAAATCCCGGGGAGTTTATATTGTTTCCACCTCCCAAAACACTTAAGCGACGATCGTTATCAAAGTAATTTATGAGACCGGCGTATTCAAAACGATCATCCGTACCAACACCCGCAGCTACCCGGCCAAAAATCCCTTTATTCTTGTCTTCGTCAATGGTTATGTTAATGGTCTTGTTCTGTTCGTCCCCCGCTTCCCCGGCAAAAGCCTCAGACTCTGTTTTAGTATCCACTACCTGGATCTTATCTACAATTTCCTTGGTCAGGTTGCGGGTGGCAATCGTGGGATCATCGCCAAAAAATGGTTTCCCATTGACCAGGATCTTGTTTACCGGCTTTCCGTTTATGGTAATCTGTCCCTGCTGGTCCACCTCTACCCCGGGAAGTTCCTTGAGGAGATCTTCTACAGTGGCATTTTTTTTGGTTTTGAAAGAAGCCACATTAAATTCCAGCGTATCCTTTTTTATCGTTACCGGGGCAGCGCGCGCTTTGACCACGACATCGCCCAAAGTTTGCACACCAAATTTTATGGGCATCTCACCCAGATTTATCTCACGACCCTGTTCAGTAAAGTTTATCTTTTTTGAAAAGGGTACATAACCCACGAATGTAACATATAGATTGGCAATGTTTTCTGCCGTTTTTCCCGACAAATTGAACTTGCCCTTCCTTCCGGTAATGGTATAGGTTATCAAACTGCTGTCACGCACCGTTTCTATCACAACAGTAGCTGCTTCCAGTGGAGTTCTGTTTATGGAATCGACTAATATACCGGTAATTTCAAAGTCTTGAGCCTGTAGTAAATAGGTGCAACTTCCTAAAAATGTGAAAAACAGGGGAAAAAGGTACTTCAGTTTCATAAGGATCGTTTGATTTGATTGAAATTGCAAGAACCGCATTTTCTTAATAAACTAAAAATATAGTTTATATTTTGTGATATTATTAACATTTAAGTTATAGACTTCGTAAAGAAAATTCTAGGCAAGAACTATAGGAACCTGTAGGTTCTTATGAGATACGAGGATTTCCGACCTGCAAGGTGTTGTTATTTCGAGGAACGAGAGATAACCTCCTTGTAGGTCTAAACTAGAACTAAATATTTTAGAGAGAAAATTGGCCGCAAGACCTACAAGGAACCTGTTCGTTGCTCACAGGAATACACTTCGACAAGCTCAGCACAGCGCCTTGCAGGTCGGAGAAAATTGCTGACCTACAAGGCAGCGTGCTGAGCCTGCCGAACTACGCTGTGCTGAGCTTGCCGAAGCATGTCGTTTTTTGAGGAACGAGAGAAAACTTCCTTATAGGTTCAAACTTGATTTAAGTATTTTAGAAAGGAATTCGAAGCAAGACCTACAAGAGTTGTTAGGTCAAGGACAAAATCTGGTTGCTTTTCAATCCTTAAATCATAGCTGATTGATTTTAACTCAGAACAAAATCCAACCCTTGATTCATATTATTCCCAATAACCTACTCTGCCTCCTATAAAGCCGATTTATCGCGCCATATTTCCCTTAGTCCGAACTGAAGTCATTACCAAGATTTATCGCTCTCCCAACTTCCATTAAAAAAAGTTATTTAAAATAATTCTAAATAAACTTGCCATAACCAAAACGGGTTTTATATTTGCCATTCGTTATTATTTTAAATCAGTCTAAATAAAGCAACATGAAAAAGCTGTTCTTTTCAGCAATCTTGGGTGTGTTTATACTTACATCCTGTACCTCTGACGATGGTCCAACTCCAGTAGGAGATAAAGTCGAAATCCCTACCAATTATACTTTTGAACGTGATAATAGTTCCACGATACGTTATGATGGCCAGACAACCAGACTTCAAATGTCTGCTGAACTTCTTTCAACTTTCAACGATTTTGAAAATGGATCTGAAGAGTTGTTGTTGAATATGTTCGCAAATGAAAACGCTCCGTTTGCTAATACAAGTCTAAACGAGTCTTCAAAAAGCGTAAAATCTAAAGTGGCTGCTTCAAATTTGTACTTTTCGACCAATACCGTTGAAAGCACAGCGATAAAAAGCGATTTTGAAACCTATATTTCCGAGCAAATGATCACGGTAAAATCGAACAGGAATCAATTGGCCGAAGCTGGTGTTGCTGGGCAAATTGCCGATGGGGAACGCGTTCGTTATATAAATGAAAAAAGCTTGGAGTACAATCAGGCATTTGCGAAAGGTTTGATCGGCGGACTTTTATTAGACCAGATTGCCAATAATTATCTGTCTCAGCCGGTTCTTGATGAAGCTGACAACAGGGCGAATAACGATGCCGAAGTTACGGAAGAAGGAAAGAATTTTACCACTATGGAACACAAGTGGGACGAAGCGTATGGCTATGTTTACGGAGATTCTTCAATCCCTACAGCAGACCCTAATTCTGTTCTAGGGATCTGTTAAGAAATAAAGTGACTGAATTATAGGCAGTTATTTTGTTTGACCACAAGGCGAAAAACGCAGGCATAGCCGTAGCTATGACGAGTATTTTCAACGCAGTAGGCAAGCAAAAGAACACGTAGCAACGGGCAGG
>JBDNGW010000822.1:0-1657 GCA_041689735.1 Leeuwenhoekiella sp.
ACCGAATTATAGGCAGTTATTTTGTTTGACCACAAGGCGAAAAACGCAGGCATAGCCGTAGCTATGACGAGTATTTTCAACGCAGTGGGCGAGCAAAAGAACAAGTAGAAACGGGCAGGTTATTTCTATACAGATCCTAAAACGGTCTCGGCTGTAATAACCGGTGGCTGAAATCTCGTTGTTTTCCCCGATTTTATGATGGTATTTTACTATTCCGTCATAGAAGGAGGCTTCGCTATTCTGCAAGGATTCTTCATCTAGTGCATTTAAAATCCAGTCTGCGTAGGTGGCACGCGCACCAATAATGATAGCTGCTTTTTCTTCAACCACCGGGATTTCCAACATAAGATTTCCGGTGACCGGACCGATGGAACCTTCACCGGAAAAATCGGTCATATTGCCGTCCTTGGTTTCAATGTCGATCACAGAGGAAAGCCGACCACCAAATTCTGCTGGAATGCTGGCTTTGTAAATATTAGCCTTTGCGGTGGTAAATGGGTTTACGGCGGAAAAGAATCCCAGAAAATGGTTTGGCGCATATAGGACCGCATCATCCAGAAGAATCAGGTTTTGATCACTCCTCCCGCCGCGCACATTGTACCCGTTAGCGCCCTCACCGGCAGTACTGATTCCCGGTAGTGTAAGTGCGGCCTTGAGCACATCGCGCTCGCCAAGCACGAGCGGTATGGTTTTAATATTTTCAATATTTATGGAAGTCAATCCCATAACGGCCTCGCTGATGTTCTTATCTTTTTCGGCATCTATAAGTACCTCGCCCAGCATTTCGGTATTTTCTGCGATATGTAAATCCAGGTTGCCATTGCCATAGAGTATTACCGAGTACGTTTGTTGCTGATAGCCCAGCAGGTTGGTCTCTATCGTGTTGTAACCGGCGGGAAGTTCTATAGTATAGGAACCGTCTGTGCGCGTGGTCGTATAACGCGACCTATCTGCGGTGGTTATGGCAAGTAAAGCCAGCGGTTCGCCAGTTTTAAGATCCTTTACCCTCCCGGAAAGCCTGTAGGTCTTTGCGTTTCTTTTTTGTTGTTTACCAATTGCGATGGTATGCCTGGAATTGCGGTTCTGGGTTTTTAAGATGGCATTCTGGTCTGAACCCGGGGGCGACAAGCTATCTTGGACAAAATAATTTTCGGGTAGATTTTGATACACCACCACGTTTTTAGTCAGGATGATTCTCTTGTCGCGAATGATATAATTGAGATCTGTTTTATTAAAAATGGTGGTTAAAACAGTTTCTAAAGAAGCATTTTTAAAAGAGTAGGTTATTTTATAAGGCGTAAGCCAGTCTTGCTTGTGGTAAAATTTATAAACGGTTTGCTTTTCAATAGAAGACAGCGCTGCAGTCAAGGATGAATTTTCAAAATCCATTGTAATTTCTGATGTAGACTGCGCGGAAAGACAATTTACAAAAGAACCAGAAAACAGAACAAAAGGACAATATATCTGGACTTTTGTAAGAATATCATGGATGCGGATTAGTTATTCAAGCCTTGATCTAAGTAAGAAGTCAGTTTTCGCATGAATTGTTTTGGATCATTCTTATTGAGTTTACGATATCCTTTATAAAACTCTTTTATATCTTTTTTATCCTCTGGGAATATTCGCACGACCTCTTTCATATTTCCTATTTTAAAAT
>JBDNGW010000823.1:0-5217 GCA_041689735.1 Leeuwenhoekiella sp.
CAGTGGGAACGTTATTTACATTCTCACCAGCAACTTCCTGTGTTGCATAACCTAGGGATTTTTTTTCACGGGAAATACCCAAGGCCGTAACAACAACCTCATTCAATTGCTGTGAGTCTTCTTCAAGAGTAATCTTGAGAGTGCTTTGGTTGTTAACAGCTACCTCTTTTGTTTTAAAACCCATATAGGAAAAGACCAAAATTGCATCTTCTGGTACTTCAATCGTAAAATTACCATCAAAATCTGTTTGGGTGCCGTTTGTAGTTCCTTTTTCCAAAACGTTAGTGCCTGGTCTTGGTTGGCCTAGATTATTTAAAACCATCCCCGTCACCGATTGTTGAAACATCTGTTTCATTGGTTTTGAATTGCTTTGAAAAGCTTGTGGGTCTATGGTATTGCCATTGCTCTTAGTCTTAAGGAGAATAATTTGACGCCCTTTTATCTTATAGGCGACATCCGTACTCTCAAAAAGAACATTGAGAACTTCAGAAATCTTTTTCTTTTCAATATTAATAGTTATTGTTCTTTCAACTGGAATCTGGGTACCTTCGAACAAAAATCTATATTCCGAAATTGCCTCGATTTGGGCAAATACTTTCTCAACACTTACATTCTCCAAATGTAAAGTCAATAAATCCTGATCCGAGCTAGGATTGGCTTGGATCTTCAAAAATGAAACTAATAAAAATGCAACAAGTTTTATTTTTAAGTTAATTTTGGGTAAACTTAAAAAAGGTAATCTTCTGATTAAGTTTCTGATTGTATTATTTATCATAATTTTTGGTTGTTTTAAATTGTTTTGGTTACAATGTCTACTTCACAATTTATATTTACTGGGGAATGTTAGCGCATTTCCAGATTTTTTAAATTATTATAGTATTAAAATGTTTATTTCATAGTTTTTTAGTTTTAGTTAATATTAGAATATGTCTTCCTTTTATTGTGTAATTAAATGGATATATTTCGCTTATTGCTTTCAACACATCTTCTATACTTTCCATATTAACATTAAAATTGGCTGTTAACATTTTTTCGTCCAAAGTTTTGTCCTTATTTTCAATAGTTACGTTATATTTTCGTTCCAATGTCTTTGCCATTATATTAAAAGAGGAATTTCTGAATATGAGTTCACCCTTAATCCAGCCCACATAAAGGTGAGTGTCCACTTTTTCCATATTTATGGACTGCTGCGTTTTGTGCCACGCCCCCTTCATTCCCGGCTTAAGTACTAAATTATGCTCACTGGCTAGAGTATTTGTGATATTTACCGAGCCCTCTACTAATACAGTAGTTATCTCTGAATCTGCCCTATAAGATGACACATTGAATTTGGTGCCTAAAACTGTAATTGCAATTTTATCGGCATTAACTATAAAAGGATGGGCTTTATCTTTGGCAACATCAAAATACGCTTCACCTTCTATAAATACTTCCCTCTTCTTTCCTTTTAAAAACTTTACAGGATATCTAATTTTTGTTCCCGAATTTAAATGAACCACGGTTCCATCGGACAATTCCAAATTGAAAACTTTTCCGTTAGGAATTTGCAACTCATTAAATATAAGTTCGTCGATTTTGGAATCTGACATGTAACGTATGTTACTGCCTTCCTGTCTTGCAATTGTCTCACCCGAAGTGGAAACAATTTTTTGAGTTTCAACCTGATCGATCAATTGTATCCTATCGTCTCCCATTTTCAACTTTATATATTCTTCAGCAACTTGAAATTGGGTTTCCGGTACTTCTTTCGTCTGAAAGTAATATATGGACACAAAAGCCCCTATGAAAATAGCTGCGTATTTTAGCACTGACTTCCTTAGTGGAAAAACAGTTCTTTCAGAGTCACTTTCAGAGTCAATTAATTTTCTTTTTATTGTTTGCAAATCCTTATCAGCATTTAAATCTATTAAAATAGTTAAAGACTCTTCTATTAACCCTTTATTAAATAATTTCTGGACAATATCTTTCTCTAAATATGTCAAATCTTTTAAATCTTCCGAAACCAGTTTACCGCAAGCTTTAATTTTTTTCAAAATACCTTTTAATCTTTCTTCTTCTTTAGGCATACATATCATATACAATTAGTAAGCGTTTATTTATGAGTTATTATATTGACCAAAGAGGGTGACAAAAATCAATTTTTTTTAATGAATTTTTCATTTGTGTCCGATTAAATTTTTTAAAAGCGGGATATCCTTGTAGGATTTCCCGCTTTATGGTAATTTAATTTTACCACAAACTAAAATACTATGAAAAGTACTCACTTTAGCGGAAATTCGATAATCAAGCAGTTACTATGCTTGATCCCGAGGCACATAATTAATAGAACAGCCGGTTCCTTCGATAGCGACCGTTTTTATAAAACCTGCAAGACCCACTTGCCATCTGGTCTCGATGCTCTTGCAATATTGGGCGGCATTAAAAACTCCCAAGAATTAGGTTACATATTTAGGGCCAATATAGCTCTGGCAAACCTGCATTCTTCAAAAGTTGATTATACTCTAAAACCTTCTTGGTTTTTACGTCTTGTAAGCTAGACCTTAATGTGCTCCATTGTTGTAAATAATCTTTACTCACGTCTCGGGTGCCTTGTGTCACAGGTAAATTTCCTTTTCCTATACGGTTCAAAAAGTCTTTGAACTTTATTAGAAGACGCGCTTCAAACATATAGTTATTTTGAGATGTTCTCATTTCCTTTTGCAGTATTTCGGCAATCCAATCATCTATAATCTTGTTAAGTTGGTTACCTTCCTTTTTGATGTTTTCATCATCAGTTACTTCAAGAACAAAATCCAATTGTTGTTTGATTTTTCGCAGGTCCCGTACCCCTTTTGCCATTTCCGTAGCACCTGCGTAAATAGATTTTGAAATTTCATCCCGTTCTTCATAAGCGGCTGCAACATTAGCTATACTAGCTATACTGCTTTCTATACGTGGATCGATGGTAATTTCAAAATCTTGGGTCTGGGTAAAATCGCCCACTTTCAAGCGTACTTTATACGTTCCAGGAGGTGCATTGTAAGCCGTTAAATCACGATTGGTAGTAGTCAATTCGGTCAAGCAATCGAACCTACCAATTTTCATATTCCATTGGTAACGGTGCGCCCCTGTCTTTCGCTGTAGTTGGGGTTTTACCAACGTATCGCAACCTACTCGTGGCAAGTCGCTATATTCTGAATGAATGACATCACCCCTGCTGTCCATAATTTCAATAGACATTGGCGTAGCTTCTGAAACTGCCTTATTCAAAACATAATTAATTTGGACTCCTTGAGGGGGATTCTCGCCGAGTCCAACGTCAATGCTATAGGCCACTGAGAGTTCCGTATTCGTGTTATTGGGCTTGTAGAGGTAATAATCTGCTTTAGCGACTTCTTCGGATATTTGGTGTAAGGGTGTTAGATCATCCAAAATCCACAAGGCCCTTCCTTGGGTTGCGACCACTAAATCTTTTCGCTTCACCCTTAAATCGGTTATAGGAACTTCGGGCAAATTATTCTGTAAAGGTAGCCATGCTTTTCCATCATCAAATGAAACAAAAACACCGGTTTCCGTGCCTGCATACAACAATCCTTTACGGTCTGGATCTTCCCTAACACTTCTAGCAAAGGTATCACCAGGGATTCCGTCCACGATTTTCGTCCACGTTTTACCATAATCATTGGTTTTAAAAATATATGGACTAAAATCGTTTAGTTTATAACCGGTAACGGCAATGTAAGCAGTGGCAGGGTCATGTGGTGAAGGTTCCACAACATTGATGATACTTTCTTTGAGGCCTTTTGGGGTAACATTTGTCCATGTTTTGCCACCATCTTGGGTAACATGCACCAAACCATCATCAGAGCCCACCCAGATGACACCTTCTTTCAATGGCGACTCTTCAATATTAAAAATGTTGTTATAACTCTCTGCCGTAATTTGTTCATTACTGATTGGTTCCCCACCCTTACCTTGATGCGCTTTGTCATTACGGGTCAGGTCGTCACTTAGTACTTCCCAGGTAACTCCCCGATCCGATGATTTCATAACGTATTGTGAACCGTAGTAAATTACATTTGGATCATGAGGAGAAACGATTACTGGACCGTTCCAATTTGCCCTATATTTCAGATTCTTTGGTTGTTCGCCGGTCACCCTCGTAGGATATGGCATCACCATTCGTGTGTTATCGATATCACGGTCCCATTCTATAAAATTACTGGCAAAATACGTGGAATACACATATCTGGGATTGTTAGGGTCTAGTGCTACACTAGCAGATTCGCCCGCTCGCATTACATCCCAATGCATTTGGCCAATGCCATCATCGACCACCCTACTATCTATGGCTATGGTGCTATTATCTTGTTGCCCCGAGTACACACGGTATGGATACCCATTATCCGTAACCAATCGGTAAAATTGTCCCGTTGGCTGATTATAAAGGGTAGACCATGTTTCGCCACCATTATAAGTAACAGAACCACCGCCGTCATTGGCATTGACCATAATATCACTATTATTAGGATTGATCCATAAATCGTGATGGTCACCATGACTACCCTGTATTCCTTTAAATGTTTTACCTCCATCAATTGATTTCATCGCAGAACTGTTCATTACCCATAATTCATCCTCATCATTTGGATCGGCTATAATATGCATGTAATACCAAGAACGGGCATACGTTGCGGCATCGTTCGTAATCTGTTTAAAGCTTTCCCCGGCATCTTCAGAGCGGTATACGCCTGCCTTATCCCCCAATGCATCAATAGCAATGTAGACGATATTAGGATTGGCTGGAGAAATGTCTATCCCCATTTTACCCTTTAATTCGGGTAGACCTTTGTTGATTTCCTTCCAAGTTTTACCACCGTCGGTAGTTTTATAAATACGACTACCAGGGCCTCCACTATGTACCACCCATGGTTTTCGCCAAAATTCCCAAGTAGCGAGCATCATAAAATTAGGGTTGTTGGGGTCAACGGTCAGGTCGACTATACCCGAATTCTCGTTAACGTAAAGGATTTTCTCCCAAGTAACGCCACCATCTTCGGAAAGATACAAACCCCGTTCTTCATTAGGCCCCCAAGGATTTCCCTGAGCTGCAACATATACTTTGTTGGGGTCTTTGGGATGCACATAGATATTACTAATATGTCTTGTAGCGGCCAATCCCATATGCTTCCAAGTGACACCCGCATCGATGGATTTATAAACTCCGTCACCATGTGA
>JBDNGW010000824.1:0-2811 GCA_041689735.1 Leeuwenhoekiella sp.
CTCGTGTTTAAATTGAGCAACAAGCTTCCATCATCTATGAACCAAGGCGCCACGATCAATACCAAACCAATCAAAATATTGAAATAGCGAAAGCTCCTTAACACCTCTCCCATGGCCATCACCGCCATCACTACCACAAGTGCACCTCCTAAATGGTTCAAGTCCGCCGCACGTGTTTCTATTCCAATGCCGAATGTAGTGGGTGCAAACATCAACCAAAGGCCTAGTACTGTAGCCAAGGTCAGTTGCCATGGAAAGGTCATCCCCCAGATAGAGGATTTAAAGACTTTCCAAGGACGCGCCGAGAATTCGCTAAGTTGAGGGGATCGTTCATCATTTTTTGTTGATATGGCCTCGCCACCTTTCCAAAACACTTTCCAAAGAGAGTCTCCCTTTCTTTTTCTTTGAACCATATGTTGACCCATGGCAATAACTTCGTCCACTTGTAAAGGAATCATAGGGAGCATTACCAAGGCGGTAAATAAACACAAGGCACACCAAGCGCCAACTGTGAGCGGTTGAGAAACCACCAAAACTATACTTACTAATCCCAAGGGGATTACCAGAATACCAAAAAAAGTTACCATCCAAGGCATTGTACGCCAGCGAGATGTACCACCCATAAAACCCATCAAAAATTCCAGCGTATAGGCAAATGTTCCCAGTGCGGCATCTGACACCGGCCAGGAATGGGACATATCAGAATTTAAAACCTGTAAGGTGCCATCCCCAAAAAAAGGATCCCAAGCATAGTCTATATAACCCAACTGAAAAGCTGCTAAATACCGGGAGGCAATCCACCCCACAAAAGCTAAGACTATCATAATCCATCGTTGGGGCCAACTGGAAGGATTATAGGACCACCCCGTTGGGACATCGCCTCCCATTTTCATATACTTGATCATATTGGGCATTCCAGGAATAAGGATGGTCAATGCGATAACCAAGGCCCCAATCATAGTACCATTATAATAAGCCAATGCCGTGGGTGCCCAAAAAACCAATGGTGCCATACTGATCCATATTCCTATAAAACAAGAGATCCAAACGCTATATGGCCTATCGGGTTTCAAGGAACGCCACCCGAAGAAAACCAATAATGCCCCACTAATTATATCACTCCATCGCATCGCAGCAATCCGCTCTGCAAGGGAAAGCCAAACATCCCGGCCTCCACTTGGTTGCACGGTGTCATTTCCATAATCAAAAGTGAACGGGGACGCGATCATCCATATACCCAGTAGTATTACCGTCCAGTAAACCCACAACGTTTTTTGATGATGCGCAACCAGCATTTTTTGGCGTTGATCATCATCCATCATACCATTTTCACTTTTCTTTTCATTACCCATCTTCATACCGGACATAGGTCTGGTAACGCCTCTTTCACCCATTTTACCCTTATGATCCAAATTTTTATCCTGACCGCTTTTGGTACTATCGGTTTCTTTATCTTTTTTGGAATTTTGGTTGGAAGTCATATGATGTGCTTTTTGAAGGATTTTATTATAGGCTATTCTTTATTTTTTATTGATGATGGTGGGTTTAAATTGTTCTCTTTATACCAGGCTAATGGGTCTTTCTTTAGAGTATCTATTATCCTTGGGAGGTTTGATTTTAGCGAATGTCGTGGTTGCCAATCCAATAATTCCTTTGCCCGGGAAATATCAATTTCCATATGGTCGTCCGTCAGGTCTACCATCCACGGCTTAATGAAGGGATCTCCAAAAATACCCTGAACCCAAGCACCAGATTTTGCTACGAATTTTGGTATTTTGTAGGTTGCCCACTTCTTATCATGAATCAATAATGCGATTTCCTGTTGCAATTCAATAAAACTCAAGGTTTCCGGTTCCCCTAAATTAATGGTTGTTTCTCCTTTAAACTCCCTGCGTTTTTTTGCCGCTTTTATAATAGCCTCCACCAAATCATCAAGATGTATATAGGGATTGCCATGATCAAATTTTCCGGGATATAAATGACTGGTAATTTTATTCTCGTATATCCTTTGAATATGATTGGTAATAGGGATGGAATGGCCTTCGTCATTATACACCCCAGCGATGCGTAAATTCATTACGGGGATATCACCCCTTTTTTGATGCAGTATTTTTTCGGTATCCACTTTGGATTGAGGATAATCCCATTTAGGATTCAGTGGGGATTCTTCGGTTATTTCATTGCCCGGTGTTGTTGGGCTATATACCAAAAGGCTACTCGAAAATATAAATTGTTCCACTTCAAAATCCTGAAGAATTCGCAACAATCGCTCCGTGCCTTCTACCGTTATTTTTTGATACAAGGGACTGGGTTTTCCGGAAAAATCATAATAAGCGGCCGAATGAATAACGGAGGCAATCCGGTTTCCGTATGCGTAACGGACACGCTCAAAAGCATTCTCCATACTTTTATCAGAAGTGATGTCTATACATACACATTCGGCAGTGGTCGGCGGAAAGGGATAACCAATATTATCCAGCCCGATTACCAAAAATTCCTTTGACAACTCATTAATAAGCGTAGTGCCTATAAGGCCGCTACTACCGCTTACAATTATTATTTCCTTCTCCGTTTTTATTGCTGGTCCATTTTCCATAAAAATTACATTTTTTCAATATCCTCACGACTTTCTTTACCTGTTCTTACCTTGTAAATTTGAAGCACCTCGGATACATAGGATCTGTTTAGAAATAACCTGCCCATTTCTATGGGTTCTTTTGCCCAGCAACTGCGCCTGCCTTTGCCGGTAGGCAGGTTGAAAATACTCGCCATAGCTACGGCTATGTCTGCGTTTTTCGCCTTGTTGATGAA
>JBDNGW010000825.1:0-2567 GCA_041689735.1 Leeuwenhoekiella sp.
TGAAAAAACCATGCTAGGTCATTTTAATGACAGTATTGCCATCCCACTGCATCCTTTTTTTGGCAGTATGGGAGTTGCGCCCCCTGCCGAAGCGGGACGCTGGAACAGTGCCCCGCCATGGATACATGCGGGCAATCTAAACAATAAAGAACTCACGGCTGGCGCTTCTCTTTTTATTCCGGTTTTTGTAAAGGGAGCATTGTTTCAGGTGGGGGACGGCCACGCAGCCCAGGGTAATGGAGAGGTGGATATCACTGCCATAGAAACTTCCTTAAAAGACAAGCTGCAGTTTATCCTTCATAAAAACAAAGAACTTTCCTGGCCCATGGCCGAAACGGCCACACATATAATTACCATGGGATGTAATCGCGATCTAAATGCCGCCGCGCATATTGCCGTATGAGAAATGATAAAATATCTTGTAAAAGAAAAAAATATGTCCCGGGCAGATGCTTATATGTTATGCAGTGTTGCCGTGGATGTAAATATAACCCAGCTGGTAGATGGCAATGTAGGCGTACATGCAATGCTGCCCAAGACTATTTTTACTAAAAGTTAGCCTGTTTTTTAGTTGAACCCCATTATTTTGAGCTTGGATTCATAGGGTTTTTAGCAATTTTCTAAAAATCCCTTGCAAAATCCTTGGCAAAATCCTCCAATTTTACCTTCCCCATTTTCTGGGGTTTCTGACGCTCATATTCCTGGGTCATTTTACCGGTGCGTATGCTTGCGTTAAGATCCACTAGACTCATGGCGATGTGCTCCGGCATACCGCTGGCTTCCATGCCCTGCTGCATTTCTTCATCACTGATAATCTTCCATTTCAGATCCGGTCTTCCTATCGCTTTTCCCAGAACGGCAGCTATTTCTTCACCAGTGCGCTCATCGCTTGATACGTATCGGTATTTTTGAACATCGGAAGTCTTTACGAGTTCTTCGACAACCGCTGCTGCAATATCCTTTGATGAAACCATAGGCACTTTATCGGCACCATAATTGGCCAGAATCGCATCTTGTTTTTTAATGGTTTCTTTAAAACTGTTTAAATTGTAATAAAAGGAGGTTGGCCGTATATGCGTAAGTAGAATTTCAGGAAGCTTATCGAACATGTGCTCAATGGCATGCGAACCCAAAACAGGCCCGGAATCTTTATCCAAATGTGCGCCAAAACTGCTCGAATGTACCACGCGCTCTACCCCGGCGCGCTGTATGGCCTCGCAATAGTTGCTGCCTACCTTGCGGTAAAATAGCAACAAATTGGGTTCTGTAAAATAATTGGGCGGAACCATGCAATAGACCGCATCAGCACCTTTAAAGGTTTTGGTAAGAAAATCGGCATCTTTTAAGGAGCCAATTGCTGGAGTAGCACCCAATTCTTGAATCTCTTTTTGCCGTTCTACAGAACTGCTGATGACCGTAACATCGTGGTCTTTGACGAGTTTTATGGCCAGTGGTTTGCTTATATGTCCCAGTGATCCGGTAAGTATAATTTTCATAAGGTTGTTTTAATAGTTGTTGTGAAGTTGGTTTAAAATAAGTGATTTTCAGGAATAACAAAGAAATTTGGCTTTATTTTAAGCAAGCTTTCAGTATATAGCAATTTAAATTTAAATTAATGCTATTTTATTCCGATAAAGGCGCCGAAGATTAATAGACAAATGTATATCCGCTTAATGTTCTAATCTGACTTTTGTCATCCTGAGCCCTTCGACTTTGCTCAGGATAAACTAAAGTCGAAGGGTAGACAAAAAAAGCATCTCAACTAAGAAAAACATGAATAATTTGAGCTGCTTTTATCTTTTAGGACATTAAGCGGACAATGAAATAGACAATATTTAAGTCATCATCTAAAACAATTGTTTCACCTTTTTTTCCGTTGAAAGCGCCGAACGTGTGCTCAAAGCGTTCGAAAATCTAAATAAAGTGGCTCATTCTTAAATCAGTCTTTAAATGCTGCAACTCATTTCATTCAGATATGAATCGAAATAATTACCCGAAAACACACTAAAATCATCGACGCTTTATTACAGCGAAGCGTTCACAGAATTCATAAAAAATGGAGAAGAATCATATCGCCATATATATCGCAATTTTCATTCTCAAAACATTTGGCTTCGAAATGTTCCTATTTATTAATATCGCAGTCTTCAAAATTTGGCAGGAAAATTTGGCAAAAAATTCAACTGCCTATAAACGCAGATCTCGTTGCAAGAATTCACCGTTTTGGCCGATTAATGGCCGTAATAGGTCAAAAACGGTAATGTAAACTTCAGAAATAAACTGGTATGCAAAATTATTCTGGGATATATAAAATACGCCTTCAGTTATAATCGAAACGCTTACAGTAAATTGGAATAGATTCCATGCATACCAAAAAAAAGAATGCAAGTATTGCAAAATGGAATGTTTCCAAAAAGCAGATTTATTACTCAAGTTTCGCACCTAATTTAAGCTGCTAATTTACTGTTATTTGCGAGATTTGGCGGATTGTTCAAAAACGATAGTGACTCACTGTAAAGCACTAGTTTTCTTGCAATTGAGTTAATGTCTATGTCCTCGACCAATAA
>JBDNGW010000826.1:0-5963 GCA_041689735.1 Leeuwenhoekiella sp.
TATTATTATTATGAAATTAAATTTTGGAAGTTGGTGTCACCCTATTCATATAATACTTTCGATAATGGCGGTCTTCGCTTCTGTGAACAATTCAATTTATGCTCAGGAAATACCCACAGAAGAAGATTTCTTTAAGATCGAAAGCATAAAATCACCCCAGGGAATAATACTTGAAGTGGGAGGTTTAGCAGTGCTCCCTACCGGGGATTTAGGTGTAGCTACGCGTCGGGGAGATATATTTGTCGTAGAAAATCCAACTAGCAATAGACCATATTTTCGAAAATTTGCCTCAGGTTTACATGAGCCGCTGGGACTTTCCTACAAGGATGGGGCTTTTTACTGCACACAGCGAGGTGAACTTACCAAACTTGTAGATACAGATAATGACGGAAAAGCCGATGTGGTTGAAACTATTTATTCCTTGCCTTTATCCGGAAATTATCATGAATATAGTTACGGCCCTGCAATTGCTCCTGATGGAGATTTCTTTGTAACCACCAATGTAGGATTTTTCAGAGGAGAATCATGGCGAGGGAAAAGTAAGGTGCCATGGCGGGGTTGGGCGTTAAAAATTTCCGAGAATGGAAATATGGAACCATGGGCCACTGGTATGCGTTCACCAGCTGGTTTAGGAATTATTGATGGAGAATTATTTTATACCGATAACCAGGGTGATTGGATAGGATCAGGCGGTCTGTGGCCGGTTGTCAAAGGAGATTTTATGGGAAATCCTGCTGGTTTGAACTGGACCGGTTTACCTGGTTCCCCATTGGATCTGACAATGGAACAGTTTCATTCGAAAATGGATCCCCGACGCGTTCCAGATGGTGAAGGGGGATATCTTAGGCCGCAGAATATCGTTGACGAAGATTTCGTAACTCTAGCTGATATGAAGAAAGAGATTCCGGAACTGCGATTGCCGGCTGTCTGGTTGCCGTATGGTTTTTTGGGTATCTCTACTTCACAGCCTATTTCTATTCCCGAAGGGGTTTTCGGCCCTTTCGAAGGTCAGGTTTTGGTAGGTGATCAAGGTATGAGTATTATTTCCCGTGTTTTTTTAGAAAAGGTAAACGGGGAGCATCAAGGTGCTTCTTTTGCTTTTCGCAGTGGCTTCAACTCTGGTGTTCTACGGATGGCATGGGCAGAGAACGGGTCTCTTTTTGTTGGCGAAACCAATCGTGGATGGGGTTCGGCTGGTGAGGCGACTGAAGGTTTGGAGCGATTGGTCTGGAACGGGATTGTACCATTCGAAATGAAAGCAGTTCGGGCTATGCCGGATGGTTTTGAAATTGAATTCACAAAACCGGTGGATAGAAAATCCGCAGATGACTTGGCGTCATATTCGGTTGAAAGTTTTAGTTATAAATATCAGCCTGTTTATGGAAGTCCCCCCGTCAATTCTGAAAAGAATAAAGTAGTAGGAGTAAAATTATCAGAAGATGGCAGGAAAGCCAGAATTGTAGTAGATAATTTACGTCAATATTACATTCATAAAATAACACTTAATGGAGTAAGGGAGAGGAATCACAATTATCCCCTGGTTCATTCTACGGCTTATTATACATTGAACAATATCCCTAAAGGAAAAAAATTATCTCTAAGTAATATAAGTACCCGAAATTCTGCATTAACAGCGGGCAGTTCAGGTACAACTTCTTCTGGTGAGGAGGACATTATAACACAAGACAGTACGGCCAAGCAGGGGAGAGAGACGCCTGGTTTTTTTGATGTTAAAGGCTTATTAGTGAATTATACTTGTTTTTCCTGCCACCATACACAAAGAAGACAGATTGGACCTTCTTTTTTAGAAATATCTAGCCGAGAATATAGTAATGAGAAAATCAAAGAACTAATTCATAACCCTCAACCTGAAAACTGGCCGGATTATGAGACTGCTATGCCCCCAATGCCGCAAGTTTCGGAAGCTGATGCCTTGAAAATTGCTGCTTTTATTAATTCCTTAAGAAATTATGAATGAGGAGGTGAGATTCTGTTGTCGTTTGTCGTGAGTGGAATATCGCATAGCTTATATACCCACATGATTTCTTTTCTTGTTTGGTAGATGATCAGAGCCTGGAGTTTATGAGAATTAAAAGTTAAAAATATACTAATGCTTTTGACAAAAAAAATCTCATAAAAGTAGTAATAGAAAAGTTGTTAATTAAAAAAATAGAATTTATTATGCCCTTTCAAATTAAAGAACAGCCCAAAGTCTATGATATTTGCATTGTAGGTTCTGGAGAGCCGGTGGTGGTATGGCGGCAAACGTATTGGCTGAAGCTGGCTATAAAATCGCCATTCTGGAAGCAGGGCCGGATTTCGATCCCGCCAATCCCGATCAAATTACCCAGTTGCGTTTCCCATACGAATCTCCCAGACGAGGAGCCGGTACTACTCGTCCCTTTGGCGATTTTGATATGGCATATGGAGGATGGGAAATTGAAGGAGAGCCTTATACCAGAAATGAGGGAACCAAATTCGATTGGTTTCGTTCTAGAATGGTTGGTGGACGTACGAATCATTGGGGCCGGATTTCCTTGCGGTTCGGACCCCTGGATTTCAAAAGAAAGGATTTTGATGGAAAAGGGGATAATTGGCCTATTGGATATGAAGATGTAAGACCTTATTACGATAAAGTAGATAAGATGATAGGTGTCTTCGGAACCATGGAAAATATCCCAAATGAACCCGATGGGTTTTTTCTACCCCCACCAAAACCGAGGCTCCATGAATTATACATCAAGAAGGGGGCAGGAAAAGTTGGAATTCCCATGATCCCTTCCCGTCTTTCTATTTTAACTAAGACAGTTAACAAAAAGAGAGGGGCTTGTTTTTATTGTAGGCAATGTTCCCGTTCCTGTGCTGTATACGCAGATTTTTCCTCTTCTTCTGTTCTAATCAATCCAGCAATGGAATCAGGAAATGTGGATTTATATGTGAACGCAATGGTTCAGGAGGTTACGACCGATAATGAAGGAAAAGCAACGGGTGTCTCCTATATAAATAAGGAAGATTATCAAGAATATCAAGTCAAATCCAAAGTGGTAATCATGGCTGCAAGTGCATGTAGTTCAGCGAGAATACTACTGAATTCCAAGTCAAGGCAACATCCCAACGGATTGGCGAATTCCAGCGAGCATATAGGGAAGTACCTCCACGATTCTACCGGTTCTTCAAGAGGGGCTGTGATTCCCTCTCTAATTGGTAGAAAACGATATAATGAAGATGGTGTGGGCGGAATGCACCTATATACGCCCTGGTGGCTTAACGACCAGAAGGATTTAGGATTCACGAGAGGTTATCATATAGAATACTCGGGCGGAATGAACATGCCGGCCTATGGTTTTGGATTCAATATGAAGGACCAGATGAACTATGCTCGTGGGGAAGATATTGAAACAAAAATAGCCAGAGGCTATGGTCTGGATCTAAAAGAAGATGTCAAACTACTATATGGATCTACGGTTGGAATGTCAGGACGTGGTGAAAGTATAGCCAGAAAAGAAAATTATTGTGAAATAGATCCTAACGCAGTCGATAAGTACGGGATTCCCGTATTAAGGTTTAATTACCAATGGTCTGATGAAGAGAGGAAACAGGCTCAACACATGAATGACACCTTCGAAGAAATTATAGATGCAATGGGGGGAATTCCTTTAGGCGAAAAACCAGGAGCCGAAGATGACTACGGGCTGTTGAATCCAGGAAGTATTATCCATGAAGTTGGAACCACAAGAATGGGAAATGATGCGAAGACCTCGGTGGTCAACAAATTCAATCAGGCTCATGACGTGCCGAATTTATTTGTTGTGGATGGGGGACCATTTGTTTCACAGGCAGACAAGAACCCTACCTGGACCATTCTTGCCTTGGCCTGGAGAGCATCAGATTATATAAAGGAAACGATGAAAACAGGAAGGTTTTAAAATCAAAATTATGGATAGAAGGAAACAATAAAAACTTTAGTGATTGGTAGCGTAGGTGCAAGCTTTGTCCTTAATGGTTGTATTGCCGATAAGGAAGAAAAGGTACTTGAAAATCCAGAAGTTTTAGAAGATGCCATTGAAAACGGCGAAGGTTATGGCCGTACCCCGGCGGAAGCAGCCCGGGATGCGCGCCTAAGGAGCAAAACTTTTTTCTCGGAACATGAGATGGAAACGATTGCAGTGTTGGCTGATATGATTATTCCTACAGACAACAATTTTGGTTCTGCCACAGATGCGGAAGTACCGAAGTTTATAGAGTTCATCGTAAAGGATATGCCGGAACATCA
The DNA here is from genome assembly GCA_041689735.1 of Leeuwenhoekiella sp. GTDB lineage: Bacteria > Bacteroidota > Bacteroidia > Flavobacteriales > Flavobacteriaceae > Leeuwenhoekiella. The sequence goes on from JBDNGW010000826.1 coordinate 4,274, forward strand.
AACCCCTATGAGAGGCGGATTGATGTGGCTCGATCACGAAAGTAATAGCCGTTTTCAAAAAATTTTCGTTGATAGCTCGCGTCAGCAAAAAATAGAAATTGTTGATGATATTGCTTATCCAGACCATGTCGAACCGACCAAGAAGCAGGGAGCAATATTTTTTAATCGAATGCGGAATTTGGTAACCACCGGATATTTCACGAGTAAAATAGGTTTGGAGTGCCTTGGATATAAGGGGAACAGGCCAAATGTTTGGGATGGTGTTCCAGAAGAAGTGTTAAGAGAACATGGATTGGCTTATGATGAGAAAATGTTACGGGAATGTATTAAACCTGAAGAAAGAAATGAAGTAATGAATTGGGAAGAATATGAACGCACTCATATGTTGTAGGCGAAACAAATCTGAAATCCGAAAAATAATGTTTTTAGTTTGGGCCTTGATCTTCTTTTGCGGCACCGTTTTTGCACAAGAAGGAAATAAAGAAGGCTGGATATCTCTCTGGGATGGCCAAACAACAAAGGATTGGAAAGCGAGTGAAAATCCGGATTCCTTTTCGATCCAGGATGGAATGATCAAGGTGAAAGGCCCGAGAGCACATTTATTTTATGTTGGTCCTGTTATGAATCATGATTTCGAAAATTTTGAATTTAAAGCCAAAGTCATGACTGAACCAGGAGCCAATTCCGGCATCTTTTTTCATACGGCATTCCAGGAAAAGGGTTGGCCAGAAAAAGGTTATGAAGTACAGGTCAACCAGTCTCATAGCGATTGGAGAAAGACAGGAAGCTTATACTCTTTTGATGATGTGAGAAAAGTTTATGTGGAAGATAATGAATGGTATACGGAACATATAATTGTACAAGGGGATAGTATTACTGTCAAAGTAAATGGTAAAACTGTGGTGGAATATGTAGAATCCAGAGACAAAAACAGGAATCCAGATGCAGGACAGAAGAAAATCGACCATGGCACCTTTGCTTTACAGGCCCATGATCCGGAGAGTGTGGTTTATTTTAAGGATATAATGGTAAAGCCTCTACCATAAAAGAAAATCATTCATCATTGGTGTGAAGTAGCAAGATAAATATCAAGATTTGAAACCAACTCTTTTAGTTAAAGGTAAATTTTTATTAGCCGAAGGGCCTCTATGGAGTGCGGATCGTAATAGCCTTTTTTGGGTGGATATTGAAGGAAAGACGTTGAACGAATTTTATTGGAAGAGTGGGGAGCTGAAAAAATCCTCTCTACCTCAACGTGTGGGTTTTTTGACAGAGGCCGGGGATGAACAGCTTATTTTAGGTATGCAAGGAGGACTGGCCTTGTTCAATTTGGCCTCGCAGGAATTGACCTGGCTGCAGGACGTAGAAAAAGAACAGGAGAATCAACGTTGCAATGATGGGAAATGTGATGCTCAGGGACGTCTTTGGTTTGGCACTATGGATATCGAAGCGAGGCGGGGGAAAGGAAATTTCTATGTTTTTGATCGGCAGCAGGGATTACAAAGAAAATTAGAAGGACTTAGCATTCCAAATGGTCTATCCTGGTCTTTAAATAAAAAAAAGCTTTACCATATTGATAGCGTTAGCCGAAGTATTAAAAGTTATATATTTGATCCTTCCAGAGGAAGTGTGACATTTGAGAAGGTTGCTATCCAGGTGCCGGAAAAATTTGGTATGCCAGATGGAATGA
>JBDNGW010000827.1:0-4763 GCA_041689735.1 Leeuwenhoekiella sp.
AAACTATAAAATGTGCTGAATCGTCTCAAAAAGGATCAATCTCGTAATTGTAATCAACTGAATTTCATTAGGATAAAATATATCAAAAGTTCTTATTTGATCCGGTTTTCCAAGAATTGGACTTTTCGGAGTGGACTCATAGTTAAAAACGAAAATGGAATACCAGTTTATATTAAGAACATTGCCGAGGTTGGTTTTGGGCAGGCCACACGATTTGGTGCAATTACCGCCAATGGTAAGGGCGAAACGGTTTTAGGCCAGGTGATGATGCTGAAGGGTGCAAATTCCAATCAAGTAATCGAAGCTGTCAAGACCCGTGTAGCCGAAATTTCAGGATCTCTTCCCGATGGCGTAATAATCAAACCGTTTTTAGACCGTAGCGAACTTATTGGCCGGACCACTTATACCATTGCGGAAAACTTGATTGTTGGCTGTCTAATCGTGATTTTCGTGGTTGTTCTTTTATTGGGAAACTTCCGCTCCGGACTGGTGGTGGCTTCTGTTATTCCGCTTTGCCTGTTGTTTGCTCTTTCCCTAATGTACATCTTTGGAATAGACGCCAATTTAATGAGCCTTGGAGCAATTGATTTTGGGATCATTATCGATGGAGCGGTTATTATTGTGGAATTTACTGCTTTTAGGATCACTCAAAAACATAAAGAATACGACAATCTGGCCAAACAGGAACTCCGTCATTTAAAAGATCGCATCACCTTTGACAGCGCTTCACGAATGATGAATTCAGCGATCTTTGGCCAACTGATTATCCTTATTGTTTTTATTCCAATCTTATCATTGACCGGCGTCGAGGGCAAAATGTTCAAGCCGATGGCGCTTACCTTCAGTTTTGCGCTAATTGGAGCCATGATCTTATGCCTGACCTATGTGCCTGTGGCCTCAGCGGTATTCCTGAAATCGGAAGAACCTTCGGAAAAGAATATTTCGGTACGGCTCATCAAGTTCTTAAACCGAAAATATAAACCACTGATTTACTGGGCACTTCGCAGTAAGAAATTGGTATTGGGGATAGCCGTGCTCCTGCTTGTTGTTTCAGGCTATATTTTCAGTAAAATGGGAGGGGAATTTATCCCCCAGTTGGATGAAGGGGATTTTGTGATTCAGCCCGTTTTAAAAACAGGTACTTCCCTGAGCAAAACCATAGAGACCACTACACGAATGGAAAATATCCTGCTGGATAGTTTTCCTGAAGTGACGCAGGTGGTAAGCCGTATAGGAGCGGCAGAAGTGCCCACCGATCCTATGTCTATGGAAGAAAGTGATGTTATAGTATCCTTAAAACCCAAAGATGAATGGGTCTCAGCTGAAACCAAAGATGGCCTGGCCGATGTCTTTAAAGAGGCACTTTCTGTAATCCCGGGAATGGAAATAGAATTTACCCAGCCTATCGAAATGCGATTCAACGAACTTATTACGGGTGTACGCGCTGATATTGCCATCAAAATCTTTGGAGAAAACCTGGATATTCTGAATACTAAAGCGCAAAAGATCAAAAATCTCATCAAAGATGTGAACGGGGCTACCGATATTACGGTTGAAAAAATAATCGGTCTTCCGCAGATGAACGTGAATTATGACCGTGATAAAATTGCGCGGTATGGCCTGAACATTGCCGATTTGAATAAGATTGTCACAATGGGTTTTTCAGGCGAAACTATGGGCAGCGTATTTGAAGGTGAAAAACGCTTTGATATGGTTTTGCGGCTACAAAAAGACAGCCGACAGGATATTTCAGATTTGAAAAATCTATTTGTGGACACCCCTTCCGGCGAAAAAGTACCACTCAGTGAACTGGCTGACATAACCTATCAAAAAGGGGCTGCAAAAATCTCGCGAGATAATACCCAGCGGCGGATCGTGGTAGGCGTAAATGTGCGGGGAAGTGATTTACAGACCGTGGTAGATAAAATCAAAAATATCGTGGATTCAAAAGTTAGCTTACCGCCGGGATATAGCATTACCTATGGCGGTCAATTTGAGAATTTACAGAGTGCTACAGCGCGTCTTAAAATTGCCGTACCTATTGCTTTGGTACTTATTTTTATATTGCTGTACTTCGCTTTTGGGTCCATAAGGGAAGCATTGATGGTGTTTTCTGCTATTCCACTAGCTACAGTGGGAGGCATCCTTTTTCTTTGGCTACGTGGGATGCCGTTCAGTATCGCGGCAGGTGTAGGATTTATCGCGTTGTTTGGGATTGCCGTACTCAATGGGATCGTACTCATCGAACATTTTAAGGAACTGCGAGAGGAAGGAATGAAAAACGATGATGAATTAATTGTAAATGGTGCTCAAGATCGCCTACGTGCCGTTTTGTTAACGGCTTCCGCTGCGGCATTGGGATTTCTGCCTATGGCGATTTCTTCAGGGGCAGGAGCGGAGGTACAGCGTCCATTGGCAACGGTCGTGATCGGCGGTTTGATTACTTCCACCCTCCTTACCTTGATTGTACTACCGGTAATTTATTCCCTTTTCAATAAAGAAAAAAAGGATAAGAATAAAAGCCACGAGAATCTTCGAATCAAGGCGTTGAGCACAGTTCTTTTACTGATTGGTTTTTCGGGCTATTCGCAAGAAACCCAGGTCAAAACCATTAAAAATGTTAATGAGTTACAGTCTATGGCGCTAGAAAATAATTTTGGCATCAAAGCGTCTGCCCTGCGTGTAGAGGAGTCGGATGCCAACATCGGGAGTGCGTTCACCTTTGACAAGACCGAAGGCTACTTTGGCTATGATGCGAGCAACAGGGCGGCCCCCCCGTCGGGCAGAGCGGTATAGGCGAAGGACTGCACGTACTGGGCGTACGGCAGCTATTCAACTTCCCCACGGTTTATTTCGCAAGAGCGAAAGTGAACCGGGCCATTTATGGGCAACAGGCCAGCCAGTTTGAGATCGACAAGCGCAGCCTTCAGCAGTCTGTGGCAAATGTGTATTACGAGCTGCAGTACCAGCAGGCTCAAGTGGAGGTTTACCGGCAGCTGGACAGCCTTTATCAACAGTTTGCCCACGCGGCTAAAAGAAGGTTTGAGCTGGGGGAGACCAATTATCTAGAAAAGATCACGGCACAGGCCAAACAAAAACAATTGGAGACGCGCTACAAGCAGGCGCAGGATCAAATCGCCGTATGGTTCGAAAAGCTAAGACCGCTTATCAATACCGATCTGAAAATCGTAATAGTACCCGCCCCCTTGCAAAAACTGGAAGTAACCAATCCTGGGATCCAAAACAATCCCGGTCTGGACTTTTACAAAAACCGGAGCAGGGTGTTTGCAGCGCAGTTTGGGATGGAAAAACAACAATTATTACCCGATATCAGCCTGACTTACTTCCAGTGGGACAATAATGCGATTAAAACCCCGCTGAAAGGATATCAGGTTGGTATTCATATTCCAGTGTTATTTTTTGGGAATTCCTCAAAAATTAAAGCAGCGAACATTGCAAAGCGAGCGGCCGAGCAGGAAAGGGCCGATTATAAAGTCCGTTTAAATTCAGAATATAATCAACTTATTCAACAAATGATAAAGCACCAAAAGGCGCTATCGTACTATGAAAATGAAGGGAAAGGCCTTTCCGAAGAGATCATCAAGACCGCAACGTTGAGTTATAAAAGTGGAGAAATCGATTTTTTTGAATATATCCAAAGCCTTGAAAACTCATATGCGATCATACTCTCCTATTACGAAAATCTCAACGCATACAATCAAGTTGTTACTCGCATAAATTACCTAACATTATAATCTGATAGAATGAAAAAAAACATCCTTAAATCCATAGTCTTACTTTTTGTACTGATACTTGTTTCTTCCTGTGGAAATTCCGAAGAGAATTCTAAGGAAGGGGGCGGCAACGGAGCAAAATCTGATTCCACCGCCAATAACGGCGGAATAAAAGTGACGCGGGCACAGTTTGAAGGAAGTGACATGCTATTGGGAAGTATGGATAGTATGACCTTTCCAGTAATGGTAGATGCTACTGGGACTATAGATGTGCCACCAGAAAACAAAGCATTAATCAGTTCATACGTAGCTGGCTATGTTAAACAAACACCTCTTTTGATAGGTGATAAGGTTAAAAAAGGACAGTTTTTGGTAAGTCTTGAAAATCCAGATTTTGTGCAGATGCAGCAAGACTATTTAGATGCTATGGAACAAATGAAGTATCTAAAATCAGAATACGAACGGCAAAAAACCCTTATTAAGGAAAAAATAACTTCAGAAAAAAACTACCTCCGCGCCGAAAGTGAATATAAACGAAACCTGGCTATGTACGAAGGCTTGCGCAAAAAGCTGGAGATGCTCAACGTTAATCCACAGGCTGTAGAAAACGGTGAAATCACACCAATAATTAGGTTATATGCGCCTATTTCTGGAAGTATTACCGATATGATGATCAACAAAGGTATGTATGTTTCGGCAGCAGATGTACTGATGCAGATTATTGATCCACAACATTTGCACATTGAGCTCAATGTTTTTGAAAAAGATGTGATGCAGGTCAAAGAAGGGCAGGATATACAATTTACCCTTCCCGAGGTCGAAACGGACACGCTACAGGGCGAGGTGCATTTGGTTGGCACATCGGTCGATGAGGTAAAACGTACTGTAAAAGTACATGGTCATTTTAAAAATGAAGAAGATAAGCACTTTGCAACTGGAATGTTTGTAAATGCGCAAATCATTACCAGTGAGCGGAAGGCCAAAGCTTTGCCCACCCAGAGCATCGTATCCCTGGACGATAAAAATTAT
>JBDNGW010000828.1:0-6325 GCA_041689735.1 Leeuwenhoekiella sp.
CTGAATTATAGGCAGTTATTTTGTTTGACCACAAGGCGAAAAACGCAGGCATAGCCGTAGCTATGACGAGTATTTTCAACGCAGTAGGCAAGCAAAAGAACACGTAGCAACGGGCAGGTTATTTCTATACAGATCCTAAATATATAAAACCCTTAAAACCCCTACTTCGTTTTCAAAATATTCTGATGACCTCGTTAGGCATAAAAAGAACGGCAAAACGCCGCTCTTTTTTAACCAATTTACACTCATTATCTGCTATTTTTCGAAGGTTTCTAACGTTTTTGTAATAATAGAAACACAATCTTCAATCTGTTCTTCATTTATAACTAGGGGCGGGGCAAAACGAATAATATTCCCATGTGTAGGTTTTGCCAGCAGTCCATTTTCCATAAGTGCTACACAAATATCCCAAGCGGTAGAACTATCTTCGCTGTCATTTATGACAATAGCATTAAGTAGACCACGGCCGCGCACCAACTTCACAATAGTACTTTCTTCTATATACTCATTAATTCTTTTCCGGAACAAATCACCCAATTTTCGGGCATTTTGAGCTAATTTTTCGTCTTTTACAACATCTAGAGCAGCCATGGCAACCGCTCCCGCGACAGGATTTCCACCAAATGTGGAACCGTGCTGACCGGGTTTTATGACATTCATAACCGCATCATCTGCAAGAACTGCCGAAACTGGATATGCGCCACCTGATAATGCTTTGCCTAGAATCAATATATCTGGTCGCGAATAGGTACTCTGACGCTCGCAATGGCCTTCGCAGGTACATTTTCCGCAAACGGCCAGCAATGCCCCGGTACGCGCAATACCGGTCTGGATCTCATCAGCCATAAAAAGTACATTGTGCGCGTTGCATAATTCTTTTACTTTGGCCATATAATCGTCCGCTGGCGTATATACACCCGCTTCGCCCTGAATAGGTTCCACCAGAAAACCGGCGATGTTCTTAGTTTCCTTTAACACTTTTTCCAGCGCAGCGGTATCATCGTAGGGTATTTTTATAAAACCTGGGGTATAGGGACCAAAATTCTTACGGGCGTCCTCATCATTCGAGAAAGAAATAATGGTAGTTGTACGCCCGTGAAAGTTATTTTCACAAACAATGATCTGCGCGTCTTGCTCCTTAACCCCTTTTTTCTCATATGCCCATTTACGCGCGATTTTTATGGCCGTCTCTACCGCTTCTGCCCCGGTATTCATGGGCAGCAATTTGTCAAAATCAAAATATTCGGTAGCGTATTTTTCGTAAGGACCCAAGATATCATTGTGAAAAGCACGTGAGGTAAGCGTAAGCGTTTCGGCCTGCTTGTTCATTGCACCAACGATCTCGGGGTGGCAATGTCCCTGGTTAACAGCAGAATAAGCCGAAAGAAAATCATAATATTGCTTCCCTTCTATGTCCCAAACGTGCACGCCTTTCCCCCTATTGAGCACGACTGGTAACGGGTGATAATTATGTGCGCCGTGCGCGTCTTCAAGTGCAATGGCCTTTTCCGAGGTCAGTTCTTCCTGTGTGTTCATTTTTGTAATTTCTTTAAAATAAAATAACGCTGTGATTCCTGCTTCAACCCGAAAAGTAACGGATTTTTAAGGGGAGAGAAATCATCCCGCAAAATTGCAAATTAATACATTTCTGGCGGACTTTAAAAAGTTCGCGCCTTCATTATCCCCTTAATTATGCTATTTTTGCGGCGTGGGAAGAAAAAAGACAAATAGGATCGTTCTAGAAAAGTTGAAAGTCACCGGCGCCGGTGCCAAGGGCAAAGCTATTGGCAAAGCGCCCGATGGCCGCGTGGTATTTATTAAAAATGCGGTTCCCGGCGACGTGGTGGATGTGCAGACCACAAAAAAGCGCAAATCCTATTTTGAAGGAAATGTGATCGCCATACATGAAGCTTCGCCAAAGCGCGTAGAACCACCCTGCCAGCATTTCAAACATTGCGGGGGCTGCAAATGGCAAAATATGGGCTATTCCTTTCAGCTGGAATATAAACAGGACGAGGTTGTCAATAACCTTAAACGAATCGGCAAAATCGAACTTCCCGAAGTGACACCCATTGCTGGGAGCGCAGACCATTATTTCTACCGCAATAAAATGGAATTCTCCTTTAGCGATAGTAAATGGCTCACACCAACACAGATCAAGAGCGACATGGTTGTTGAAAATCGCAACGCGTTAGGCTTTCACATTGCCGGCATGTGGGACAAAATCCTCGATATTGAAAAATGTCACCTACAGCGCGATCCCAGTAACGCCATACGTAACGGACTTAGGGATTTTGCCACGGCAAATGAGCTGCCATTCTTTAACCCACGTTTTCAGGAAGGTTTACTGCGCACCTTGATGATTCGCACGAGTTCTAACGGCGAGCTCATGGTTTTGGTTCAGTTTTATGAAGACCATAAGGAGCAACGCGAACTGGTGATGAAATATCTCGAGGAAACTTTTCCGGAGATCACTTCGTTGCTTTATGTCATCAATAACAAGGGAAACGACACGATCTACGATCAAAAAGTAATCTGCCACGCAGGCCGGGATCATATTTTTGAGGAAATGGAGGGGTTGAAGTTTAAAATAAATGCCAAATCCTTCTACCAGACCAATTCTGAACAAGCCTACGAACTTTATAAAATAACCCGTGATTTTGCCGATTTAAAGGGAAATGAGATCGTTTATGACCTCTATACCGGGACTGGGACGATTGCCCAATTTATTTCCGCGAAAGCGAAAAAAGTAGTTGGTATAGAATCTGTGCCAGACGCCATTATAGCCGCCAGGGAAAATGCGCAATTAAATGGTATTCAAAACGTTTTCTTTCATGTGGGCGACATGAAAAATGTGTTCACGCAAGAGTTTGTGAGCATAAACGGAAAACCTGATGTGATCATCACAGATCCGCCACGTGACGGAATGCACAAGGATGTGGTGGCGCAGCTTTTGCAAATCGGTGCACCGCGAATCGTTTACGTAAGTTGCAACAGCGCAACGCAGGCACGTGACCTCGCCCTTCTTAATGAAATGTACAAAGTGGAAAAGTTTCAGCCGGTAGATATGTTTCCGCAGACCCATCACGTTGAAAATGTGGTACTGCTTACAAAAAGGAATTCCATAGCTTAACGGATTATGCTGAAAAAATATATTTTTGGTTGTATTTTCTTTCTGCTTGCGCTCAGCGCCTGTGAGCGTGATGATATTTGTGCGGCAAGTACTCCTACAACTCCACAACTGGTCATCGCTTTCTTTGATGCAGACAACCGTACCGAGTCAAAAGTGATCAATCTTACAGTACGCGCCATCGGCCTTGACGATTCCATAACAATAAAGAACGATACCATTATACGTATTCCATTGCGTACAGACACCACGAGCACGACCTTTATTTTTACCAAAAACCCAGGTATTCTCAATGCTGAAGAAGATCCTAATACGTCAGATCGCGTGACATTTTCCTACAATATCAACGAGATTTATATAGACCGTGCCTGTGGTTTTAAGGTTACGTATGACGCACTTACCGCGCTGGCCAGCGGCGAAGGAGACGGCCGGTGGATCACGGATATAAGTATTAACAACAGCACTATTGATAATGACAGTATTTATCAGGTTTCTATTATACATTAACATCCTATTCTTTACCGTTACGGTATCTGCACAGGATATTGATACGGTAGCAACGCAGCAAGAACGGGTGAGCGATACAGTGGTTGCCGTTAAAACACCGGAACCCTATGGGCTGCGCGTGGGCGTTGATCTCAGCAAGATTCTTAGATCTGCTATTGACGATAGTTATAAAGGCTTAAGTGTGGTAGGGGACTTTAGGATCAAAGATAATTACTACCTCGCGGCAGAGTTGGGCACCGAAACCAAAGATGCGATCGAAAACACCTTCGACGCCACCATAAAAGGAAGTTATATCACGGCAGGCTTTAACTATAATGCCTATGAAAACTGGACGGGAATGTCCAATCTTATTTACGCCGGAGTGCGCGTGGGCTACTCAACCTTCAGCACAGATCTCAACAGCTATACCATTTATACAACCAATACTTTTTTCAAACCCGATGTGCGTAAGGAGCCTCTTTCTTTTAAATCGCTGAGCGGTGCCTGGCTAGAGTTCCAACTGGGCGTACAGGCGGAATTGTTCAGTAATTTGTATTTGGGCATCAATATTCAGCTTAAAACCCTGGTAAACCAAAAAGAGCCCGAAGGTTTTGGCAACCTATATATTCCCGGTTTCAATAAGGTCACCACAGAAAACAAATTTGGCGCCGGCTACGGGTATACGCTAATGTATTTGATCCCTATTTACAAAAAGTAAGGAGCTGTTTTTAATTCTGCTGCCCGATAAAACTTTAGAGGTCAGCGGTTAAATGCATAGTTATATTAGAGATAAAATTTTGTAAATCATTGTTTTATAGATATTATTATATGCAAACAATGAGGAAAACCCCTCCGCCTATCGGCACCTCCCCTTGAAAATAAAGGGAGGAACTATAGAACATCATTTTTCTTGATATTAAAGTGTAAAACTATCTGCCGACCTCTATAAATTTTAATACATCTCTTAAGATCTATGAATAAAGTGCTTTAAGGGCGGGCTTAAAATCTAATTTTAAAATCGGTTAGTTATGATTTTACAAAGTAAATAATCCTCGGGGCAAGCCCACGAGGCATTTAGAGGAATTTTTTTTTGATTGATGAAAACCATCCGTTTTCAAACTTTCCTCAAAAACGCGAGGCAAGCCTCGGGGAATTAAACCCAATAGAGATTAAAAAATGATCGAATTTTGCCTTATAAAGATTGATTATCAACTGAAATTTTGAACCCTTAATTAGCATTAATAGCCAAAGATTTAAGTGATCTATCAATTTAAAAGCTTGCTTTTTAACTATTAAAGCAAAAATATTTTAAAAAGTGGTTACCAATGTTATTTCCTGAGTTTTCAAATAGTTCCAATCATGTCTAGCTGTGATCAAGCCTTTTGTCTTTCAGCAAAGCAATCTCTTATTTTCGATCTCTGATCTCTAGTCTTTCCTCTGTAATCTCTGATCTTTCCTCTTTAAATCTCTGATCTATTATCTCTTCTCTCTTATCCACAATCTAACAGCAATATCTTGATAAAGTCCTATTCCCCTATTTCCACAAAAACACCAACTTCCGGCTTTTCAAATTGTTGTCTATCCTCTTTTTTTTGTAGATAGTGAAATATTCTTAAAGATCTGCTCACTGCGCATTTCTGTTGGTTTTCCATTATCCACTTTATACCATTGCAACGTAGTGGGCAATAATACACCATCAAAATCCTGCCACTGGTCGTATTTAATGTAACTGAAATTTTCTGAACGCTGCTCGTTTCCGAAAGTTGCCGTGTATGCCAGCCAGGTCATTTTTTGGGTTTCCGCGCCACTGTATAAAATATATTCATCTTTATCTGAAACTCCAACGCCGGCATCATAGCCAATTTTTATGCCCGGATATTTCTTGCTATTAAATTGTAACGTATCCGCCGGACTATACTTTATTCCGGGATCTTCCAGGACAAAAGGCATAGCGAGAAAATAAAACATAAGATTGTGCATATATTGTGCGCGCTCCGGCTTCATATAAACAGAATCCTGTACCAGCCAAATTTTTTTACCATCAAAACCAATAGTGTAGTTCGTCGTTTCGGTCAAACTTTTACGGGAATGTAAATCCACCGTGTGCATTTGTTTATCATTGCCATCCCCCATATCAAAATGCAAGGTTTGCATGGAATTCCATTTATCCATCCCACCGTGCGCATTAAATATTGTGGTTAGATTGTTGGGATAATCGGGTGTTTCGGACTTAATTTGTGCTATTTCCCCATTTTTTTGGTCATTACTGGATTTTTTTTCGCCGCAGGCGGAAAGTGCCAAGGTGATCAGAACTAATATATAGTGTTTTATCATCTTTTGATTGTTGAGGATTAATTAGTAATGTTTGTTCGTACTCCCGAAAATATGTCAGCCAATACCCCGGAAAAACAGTTTAGAGTAGAATTCTGAAACAATAGTACATCAAAAACAGTATTTTATAATCGAGTTTACTTTTTCTCCTGAAAGTTCTAGAGAATGATTTTTCTATAGATTTCTCGAAACGATCGTTCTCAACAGGTGATTATAATATAACGGATTCAATTGAAACAATTCCCACGATTTCACAGGATTCATTACAGCATCGTTTTCTTATCTTTGTTCCCATGCAAAATACGATAACAAGCCTGCAAAATCCCGGCGTAAAAAAACTGGTGCTGCTGAAGGAAAAGTCCCGCGAGCGGAAAAAAA
>JBDNGW010000829.1:0-3004 GCA_041689735.1 Leeuwenhoekiella sp.
ATTACCAGTGGTATCGAAGGTGCTTGGACAGATACGCCAACGCAATGGAGCCATACTTATTTTGATAATTTATTCAAGTTTGATTGGGAATGTATAAAAGGCCCGGGCGGTGCGTACCAATGGCAACCCAAAGATGGCGGTGGCGCAGGAACGGTTCCCGATGCGCACAATCCAGATAAGAAACATGCGCCCTTTATGTTGACCACGGATATTTCCCTTAAAATGGATCCGGAATACGAGAAAGTCTCCAGACATTTTTATGAGAACCCCGAAGAATTTGCGGATGCCTATTCAAGGGCATGGTTTAAACTCACGCACCGTGATATGGGACCTATAGAGCGCTATCTGGGCCCAGAAGTGCCGCAGGAAGAATTGTTATGGCAAGATCCCATTCCCAATGTGGATCATGAATTGATTGATGACAAGGATATCAAATCGCTAAAAGGGAAAATCCTTGAAACAGGATTATCTGTTTCAGAGTTGGTCAGCGCTGCTTGGGGATCAGCATCTACTTTTAGGGGATCTGACAAACGTGGTGGCGCTAATGGTGGCCGCATTCGTTTAGAACCACAGAACGGTTGGGAAGTGAACCGTCCCGGCAAACTTTGGCATGTCATCAATAAACTGGAAGGTATTCAGAAGGAATTCAACGAAGTGCAATCGGGAAATAAAAAGGTTTCCATCGCAGACCTTATCGTCCTTGCTGGATGTGCAGGTGTTGAAAAAGCCGCCAAAGACGCTGGTCACGAGATCAACGTACCCTTTGCGCCCGGTCGTGCTGATGCCAGCCAAGAGCAGACCGACGTAGAATCTTTTGAACCGCTGGAACCAAATGCTGACGGTTTTAGAAACTATTTTAGAAATAGGGATCATATTTCAGCTTCCGCTGAAGAGTTGTTGATAGATCGTGCGCAGTTATTAACGCTTACCGCACCGGAAATGACTGTTTTAATAGGTGGTCTACGCGCTATAGGAACCAATTTTGATGGTTCCAAACATGGTGTCTTCACAGACCGTCCAGGTCACCTGACCAATGACTTCTTCAAAAATCTACTGGATTTTAGATTAACGTGGAAAGCGACATCAGAGGAACAAAATATCTTTGAAGGGCGTGTGCGAAAATCTGGAGAAGTGAAATTTACGGGAACCCGTGTAGATCTCATCTTTGGATCAAATTCTGAACTCCGCGCCTACGCCGAGGTATATGCCACCGACGATTCAGAAGAAAAATTTGTAAAGGATTTTGTCAAGGCATGGGATAAAGTGATGAATTTAGATCGTTATGATCTGAAATGATTCCGTATAAACAGTTAATTGAAAAAGGCGATCTTAACTGATCGTCTTTTTTTTTTTGGATTAGAAGGTATTAAGGTTATAGTTGCAATTGCCCCCTCCGCCTACGGCATACCGAAACACGTACGGTACAGGCTCTCCCTTTCAAAAAAGGGGAGGAACTGTAATAGCGTTCAAAAGGCATTTCAATAAGAGATTACCGGTCTGGCGGTAGGTATATCGAGATCTCATTTTAAATGCAATTCCGGTGCTGGTCGAAGAAATTTTTATTGGAGACTTTTTCTGGAAAGCACATTAGATTTGCGTTGAAAACCGCTTTTCGACCTGCCCACCGGCAAAGGCAGGTACATCCCCATGATCCCGATAACTATCGAAACGGGACACTCTAAATACGATGGTTCCATGTCAGGTCGAGTGCGCGACGGTAGGAGCGTGTATCGAGACCAGTCTTTATAACCTTTATTTATTCGATTTAAAACAAATAGCGCAACACCAACATCTAAATCCAAATAATAATCATGAAAAAAGCCCGAAAATCGATTGATTTTCAGGCTTTTTAGGTAATTATTTAAAGCTTTTACTTAGTTTTTAGCTACTTGTGGGGGATATTCTGTCATGATCTCGTTTACGATCTCATTAATTCGTGCTTGTTTCTTACTGACTTCATCAGCAAGATAGCCGGTACCCTGACCTTGCCAAACCAGTTCTTTTTTCCTGGCATCTATAAGATCAATGTAAAGGGTTCCCTCCGTTGTTCTGGACACATTGTTTCCGCCGCCGTAAAAACCGCCGTAGCCGTAAGGGCCAAAACCGCCGTAACCCCAAGGTCCAAAACCGCCCCATCCCCAGCCCATGTTATTGTAAACATCAACACGCTGCTGTGCGGTGGTGAAAATACTTACGAGCATGCTTGGGTCTTCTGATTTTGTAAAACCTTTGGCAAGCAGTTCGTTTTCTATGGCGCGAAGAATGCGTTTTTTATCAAGATCAGAAATTTCAGCTTTATCTATGCCCGGTTTAAAAAAGGCAAACGTGTTATATTCTTTAAAATTGGCGCTCTGGTCATAATCGGTTGCAACGCGCACTGAACTACAGGATGCAAATAGTCCCAAGAGCATAAGCATTAAAATAGGTTTAAGTGTTTTCATATCTAGCAAGGTTTTATGTAAAATTCGTAATAAAATACCGTTGGCTTAGTAATATACGATATTTTAATATTTTAGGTTTCAAAAATCGTACCATTCCCAATACCATTTTTAGCTGTTCTTTGTGCCCGTTTTTTTTTCAAAACCATATGGGCAGTGCCGGCAACCGCTCTCACAGCAGTAACCACGCTTTAAGTGGTATTGCGCTGTAAAGCAGCGATACCCTTCGGGAGTGAGATAGTAATCGCCTTCTTCTGGTTTAAGGATTTTTTTGAAATGGGACATGTGCAAAGATAGGGTTGATAACCCAAAAGGAAAGCGTATTGGTATAAGGTATTTTTTTTGTGTTGAACTTAATACTTTAGATTAGAACAAAATTTTTCATTTTCGTTCTAACAGTAAGGTAAGCAAGCATGATTTCTTGAAATGAAGCTAGAGAAAATCCAACTACTTTATTTTTGTGATAGTAAAATTGGCTGAACCTTGGGCTCTCATGGTTACGGCACTTAGGATCTGTTTAGAAATAACCTGCCCATTTCTATGGGTTCTTTTGCCCAGCAACTGCG
>JBDNGW010000830.1:0-5962 GCA_041689735.1 Leeuwenhoekiella sp.
CCGATATTTCAGGTTTGTTGCAACATACAATTTTGGAAAGTTGAAGAAAACCAATTATAAAGTAAAATCTGCTGGGGAGGAAGAGAATGATAGATTTTAATCTTTAAACGAGGTGGGATTTTTATCGAGCCGGATTGATAACAAACATTTATTAAAAAGTATATTAATTAAACCCACCTATATTCGAACTTCGATAAAATTATAAGACAGGGACTTTTTGGGTATTTTAACGGTGGTTTTTTTAAACTTAAAAATTATAAAAGTCTGATAAATTCTTATTTTTCTCCTACCCCTATATCCCCTGTAAATATTGAGCGAGCCTCACTGTAAACTCGTTCAAAATTGGCGTCCAGGTCTGCTTTTGAATACCTGTCCAAATCTTCAGGTAGCCCTCTCTCAATCTTCTGCAACTTAAACTGCACCTTCTTATCCTTCCCATCGGCATAGGTAATGAACTCGCCCTGCTTCAACCGAAAGAAAACATCGGCCCTGATCTTTGGAATTTCCTTTTCACCCGTGGTAACTCGCGTATCAAAGTCCAGGTTATGTCCTCGGCTCACACTTTTTGTCGAATCCTTTACAATCTCGAAGAACCGTTCATAGTATTTTGCGGTGTCCGGGTCGTTGACTTTCCCGAAGAACTGATAGGAAAGGTTGCTCAAAATGGCCCTGCTCGCCTTATCGCCGTACATCATATCGTTCTGGATCTTGTCCTGCATCACATAAACGGTAGAGATATCATAGCTGCGCAGCGTTGCCGGGATACGGTGCATGTTCAAAAGGCGGATGGTGGGCGCCTCCTCCATCAAGAGAAAGGAGGGTTCGCTGTTTCGAACGCTCATCTGCTTGGTAACCGTGTGGATAATTGTGGCGATCACCGGCGAATACGAGGTCTCGAACTTTGGGTTGTTCACGACCGAGATCACGCAGGGGTTTTCAGAGCTGTTGATGTTCAAAGGCACCTCATCTGCGACAGGGCCATAAAGATCCGCTGGGTGCTGATGCGTTTCAGCGCATTGGCAAGGGTGCTCTTTACCCCGCGGTCTGCCTGTCGGAATCCTTGCCACTGATAAAGGCGTCCGCCATTGCCCTTGACGTTAGGTTACTCCCCAAGAACTGGATAAGGCTACTGGTGTCGAGGTACTGATAAATGGCTATCAGGTGGGGGAGCGTGCAGAACTGGGGATAGGATGTCCTCAATTTCCAGATCAGGGCGCCAATGAGGCCTTCCGCGGCATCGTTGAAGAATTTGGTCGCACCGGTCGTCCCTGACTCCCGTTGCTCCAAAAGGTTTTCGATAAGTACCCGTGAGATCTCGTTCACGCCTTCCTCGTTCTCCAGACACCTTGGGGCGATGGGGTTTACCCTATGGATGATCCTATCGAAGGAAATGATCCTGAACGGGATATCACTGTCCCTAAAGAGCGGGTAAGCCATTTCCGTCAGCTCAAAATCCTTATAGTCGTGAATGATGCCACAGAAACCCGTATACAACACTTTCGGTCTTCCCGCTTCCCGCAGAACCTATGACAGAGGCGCCACGTTTGATGTTTTCAAGTTGAAAATTGCCCTTGCCCGTTGCAAAACCGACCCGGTACCTGCTGTCGATGTTCTGGGGGGCATCCGTTCTGTGAAGAAAAACGTAAACCCTGTATTGATGAGCAGCATTGGACAGCCCAGATAGAGCAGGGCCAACACCAACTGGCTTTGCCGAACTACATAGAGGATGAGCATCGCGGTCAATATCAGGTTGAGAGCAAAGGCCCATCGGCTGATCCTGAAAACCAGATAGAACACCGAACTGGCCAGTCCGATAATCGAAAGCACCGTATAAAGATCATCTATTTGCATCTTGTTGGTTTAAATACCTATGGAACTTGATCTGATGGCCACATCAATGCCACGCCTCAACTTATTGAATACCTTCATTGCAAGCTGCGCCTGTGTGACCGGAATACTTGGCATAATCGGGATGCCCGCCCTGCCCATTAATTTGAACGCCAATCCTTTTTGATTGGTGGGCAGTTTCATCAGCGCGGCAAAGTATATTTTTGGGTTCTTGATAAAATCCTTTCTCGCCCTATAGGTCTCGGCAAAGTTTCTTTGGTAGCCGAACGTTTTATCGAAGGTTTTTTCGGCACTTGCAAAGAACTTATCCCGGTCAAAACCGCGCTTCACGTTCTTGCCGTTCATTTCCACGTTGGAGGCCCTGTATTTGCTACCAGGCGAAAGGCTGAACGAGTTGGAGGTATCCTTGCGGCTCACGATGATATGGATATGGCCCTGGTTTCCGGCCTTTGGCATTCCCTGTACGATCCGCTTTCCGTCCTGTTGGTTTGGCGCATCCCGCTCCAGCTTGGCAATTTCCCCCTCTTTGCTTTTTATGTTCCCCACTACCGAACCGCTCTTTATACTCCTTATCTCATTTTTTAGCTGAAGTATCTTGGTGGCAAAGGGCTGGTTCTCCTTGATCTGTCTGTCGGTCCCCTTGAACGTCCGTTGATGCTCGATCTTTGCGTAATACTTAATGTCATCTATGTTGACCGGTCGCCCATTGATCTCACGGTTGAAGGAAGCCACATAATCCTTCATCAGCTCCCGGGTGTACCTTTTCAGGTCGCCGCTGGTGTTCTGTAAATGTTTCAGTTCATACTTTGACGGACTGACCGTGATGGAATAAAATTTGGGCTCGGTCTTTTTGAGCTTTGCACCGTTCCCATCGATATCCCTTATGATCTCCTCGGCCGAAAACCCGTCCCCATATTGGTTAAAAAAATGCTCCATACCTTCCTGACCGGCGGGCAGGCCCTCCCGTTCCATATCTTGGTCTTCCTTTTCCAGATAGCCCACAAAGTCCGCCGATCCTTGGGAATAGTTTCCTCCAAGCTTTTGAGGTGTGATCGTGATGTACATGGCCCGGGATTTTACGGTTCGTTGTTTGGGTTTCGTTTTTCGCCAAAGCGTACTTCCCCCTTTTCCCCTGCGTATTTCTTTTCAAGGATCAAAGGTTTCCTGGAGAGCCCTTCCGTTTGAAAAAGGGATTCGATCATTGCCACGGTGGGTTTGGTCTGGGTCTTTTCCACATCCCTAATAATGGCGATGACCGCATTGATCCTTTTAATAGTTTGGCCTCGATCGTCCTTCCGGTCGGGCCCAGCTCTTCACGTGGTGAGATCTCGTTGTAGAGGAAAAAATCGAGCATCGTGGCCATGGCCTCGGTGTGCGATTTGAAGTGTGCCCTTGAAAATTGCCGGAAACATTTGGCCGTTCCCTTTTTAAACCTAATCCCGATGAATGAGTCCATAGTTCGCCGATTTGTCGCAAATCCGTCCCTAAAAATGGGCGCTCGCGGGGCATTTGTCGCAAATCGTGGAAATCTAAATAATCACTTGGTTTTCAAACAACTGAAAAACAAGTGATTATCAAGGAATAGGAGTGCTTAACATCGCATCGCGTGTTATCCTCTTGCTACTCCTTTTCGATTGCCAAGGGCAATCGAAAATTTCGTACAATCCGGCCAAGGGCCAATTGCCATTTTCAGGGAATGGATTTCCCGTTATGTGATTTTTCGATGTGCGGGGTTATCGGCGAAAGTCAAAAATTGGATAGCCCCACGTAAAATTGAATGCTGGGTTTCAGCAAAATAAAGATAGCGATTTTTATTGAACCAAAACATATCGGACAAAAAAAGACCCTTGAGATTCAAAGGTCCTTTATTTCCGGTTTTGACATTTTCAAATATTGAACACGTATTTATAACCGTACAGGTTTCGCAGTGCTTCCTCCTCGATCATCACATCAGGGTCGGTGCAGTGGTCCCTTGCATATTTCCGGATATCATCGCCAAATTTTTGCTCAACGTCCCTTTTGGAACTTTTCAAAAGGCGTTCTTGGATCTCCCCGTTCAGGTCTGAAAAATCTAAATGGATCATGGTATGGTCTATAAAAGTCCGTTGTCCGAAAAGCTGTAGTAGTCCCCATCCGGTGCAAGGATCAAATGGTCCAGAAGTTTGATGTCGAACATTTCCCCCGCCTTTTTGATCCTGTCCGTGAGTTCCCTGTCCGCACTGCTTGCCCTCATCTTTCCGCTCGGGTGGTTGTGGCCCAGTATTATGGCCACCGAAAGCGATTTAAGGACCACCGCAAAAAGGATCCTGAGGTCTACCAAAGTGCCCGTTAAGCTGCCCTGTGATATTTGGTAGATGCCCTTTACCCTGTGGCTGTTGTTGATAAGGAGTACCTTAAAGCATTCCTGTACCTCTATATTGCCCCTGTCCCAATTGTCATATAGGATATTGGCGGCATCCTGTGAGCCCGTCACCTTTTTATATGAACCTGCCTTAATACCCCCTTGGTAACTTATTTTTATTTCGTTAACTTGTGTTTTCATTATTGATATATTTTGTGATTATTGGTAGTGAAAAAAAAGGGCGCAACTTCTCACGGGTACGCCCTTTTCTATTTTAATCTCTATTGGGTTTAATTCCCCGAGGCTTGCCTCGCGTTTTTGAGGAAAGTTTGAAAACGGATGGTTTTCATCAATCAAAAAAAAATTCCTCTAAATGCCTCGTGGGCTTGCCCCGAGGATTATTTACTATTCGCCCGGCAACATCAACGTACCGGTTATAAAATATAACCGTAGTTCGTCGAGTGGAAAATCAGTCACATTATAATGGTGGGTCTCAAAAATATGCCCGTTCCCATCGCCATATTTAATTTCGGCTACATGACCTGAATAATCCTGTTCTGCGCTCGGAAGCCGTTTAAAGTCTACCGTGATGAAATGGCTTTTGTCCATCAGGCTCTTTGCGATTACGGAAACGTCCGTAATGAGCCAGTAACAATCGGCAGCATTGGCCAGATATTTCATCCCCTCGGTATATCGGGTCTGTATGAGTGGGATCTTATAGATTGTTTCAGATCCGCTGAACTGTTGCAACGCGTCTTTTATTTCGTTAACTTGTGCCTTCATTTTAATTGAATTAAAGTGTTGATAAATAAGGGGGCGCTACTTTCGAGGGGAACGCCCCCTTTGATTTTGGATCGGTCGGCTTAATTATTGCCGTTTTTGGTTCCCAACAAAAGGATCTCGTTGGCCTCCACTTCGGTAACGTAGCGTGTGACCCCGTCCTTATCGTCGTAGCTTCTAGATCTAAGCTTTCCGCTCACCCCGATCTCCTTGCCCTTGCCCACATATTTTTCGACAATCTCAGCGGTCTTGCCCCATGCGGTGACGGTGTGCCAGTCCGTGTTCTGTACCTTTTCGCCCTTGTCGTTTTTGTAGTACTCGTTGGTGGCGAGTGAAAAACGGGCTACTTTTTTACCACTTTCAAGGTTTGTAATGGTTGGATCCTGTCCAACGTTTCCAATTAACTGTACGTGATTTTTTAAAGTACTCATAATAAAAGAATTAATGAATTATTAAAATGCTGCCCGAACCATTCAGGCAGTTTGCGTTTGTGTTCTTTTGAGGTGGTTTACTTATTATATCTTGAGCGTTTTCCTTTTTTGTTTTTTTTGGTGCCGCTCCCTTTTTGATGTTTTTGTAAGATTTCATAAGATTCATTTTAGATTTACTTCCCATAGCGCCCTCGCTGTTACCTTTTTTTGTTGCTGATACATTTTCAATATTTGGAATTGATAAGGGCTTATAAAAGGGAGGCACGACCGGTTATGCAGTCCATTCAACTTCCAAATGTTGGTATTTTGCTGGCATAAAAAGGTTAGTGGCAGTGAGGGTGTGGGGGTATGTCTAAAAACTTTTGTGAAGTACAAAAATATGAGGAGCGGCACCAAATGATTAAATGGGATTCCGAATTTTTGGCGGACTCCGTTCCCTGTTTTGGATTGGGAATGTAGCGTCCCGTTCGGGCGCAGCGGATCGGGTTAGTGGAATGGAAAGCTGAAATTGGGGACTGTGTCCAAGACCTCTGTAGGGAAGCGCTTTTTTGCGGAATGCAGC
>JBDNGW010000831.1:0-1159 GCA_041689735.1 Leeuwenhoekiella sp.
GCGACTGGATCTCAATGGTTACAACATACGCGTGGGTGCGGTAAATCCCGGTATGGTAGAGACTGAATTCAGCGAAGTACGCTTTAAGGGTGACACTGAAAAAGCGGGTAAAGTCTATCAAAATTTCAAACCCCTTCAAGCGCAAGACGTCGCCGAGATCATCTACTTTGTAATTTCCCGCCCCGCCCACGTCAATGTCGCTGATCTCATGGTTATGAGCGTGGATCAAGCGAGTTCCACAGTGGTAAATAAGGGTTAGGATTGCAATTATTAAAGTTATTTCTCAAGCAGTGCTTCATTCCTTCAATAAGTTCTATAAAACTATAAAACTAAAAATCAATCTGAAAAAAAAGGGTTTAAAAACGAAAGCTTCTTTTGCAATGGTCTTAATTGGACTGAAATTTTGACTTCTTTATAAGAATAAGGATGGTAATGAGAGTTCGCGCTAAGAATAATATGTCATGCCTTTGGCAGGCAAGTTGAAGAAATTCCAGTAGCTATTGGAATAAAATGAATGTGATACTTGCTTATTGGCGGGATGGTTAAGTATAACACTTTTCGATCAAAAAATCATTTTAAGGAAAGCTTTCGGGAACGATATTATAAAAAAAGTCGCTCACGATGATCATTTACAATACATAATAATAGGATGCCGAACTCAAGTTCTAAGATATTTCTCGATAATTCAATAAGGGTAATTGAAAATTACGAAATATAAATTTTTTTTGATGCTGCCTTTGTTTGCGCCATGTGCAGGTCATTATTGTTGAGACGGCGCAGCAGCGGAAAAAAACATTTTTAATCAAAAAACAAAAACGGTTTTAACAGGCGTGAGATTTTGTCTGAATTAACATCCGAACGGTATGCGCTCAAATAGGTTTCAATGTGCTGAAGTTCTTCTTTGTTGGTCACCACCTTAAATTTTGAACTGTATTCCAAAAAAATCTGATGTGGAGCACGCTGATTGAACACCTCAAAAATTTCTTTATGCCTCAAATCCTTTTTGATATGGTTTTCATAAAGGATCTGTTTAGAAATAACCTGCCCATTTCTATGGGTTCTTTTGCCCAGCAACTGCGCCTGCCTTTGCCGGTAGGCAGGTTGAAAATACTCGCCATAGCTACGGCTATGTCTGCGTTTTTCGCCTTGTTGATGAACA
>JBDNGW010000832.1:0-2378 GCA_041689735.1 Leeuwenhoekiella sp.
CTAGGGCAAGTGCTTTCATTTAACCAACTTTGACATTTCGGTCATATGCAAACAGCAAAGTGTCAAAGAATAGGCATTACAGGCATAGCCATCAGAACATAACCACCTGCAAAGCAGGTGGATTTTCAAGATGAATTAAAGAAAGAAATCCCATACTACACCAAAGCGTAGTATAAAATCTCGATACGGATAGCCAGGTGCACTAAAAAAGTCATTCCCTGTGACAGAAGAATTTATATGTTCCGCGATAAAAAACACGCGGGTCTGTTGAATTTTCATATTAAAGAAGATGTCTATTAGAGGGAAACTACCTATTTGCGTATCATTCTGTACATAAAATTCCGCCAGCACAGGATCGTAGGCATTCATATTATATGATGTGAAATATTTAAAGTTCACCCCTGTCTGAATGAAAAGTGCTTTGTCAAACCATTGATCTGTATAATATAATGAATTGCGGGTAATGAGCTCTGGTACATTAAAAACGTGCATACCACTACTTACATTTTGATAGGCAACAGTATTGTCTAATGAGAACTTGCCATATTCAAACCGCTTATGTGCTTTTATTTTAAAATAGATGACATCATCATTTGCCTGAAATGAATTCACAAGGCTATCTGCTCCTGTTTTGGCGAAATAAGCATAATCCTGAATGGTAGTAAAACTAGCTTCCAAGTCCATCCATTTCTTTGACTTTACCCCTACCGAAAGGGTATTTGTCTTTACATTACTATAACTAGGCTCATTATACCAATTATAATTACGGTAACTGCTCTGATATAATAAATGATTATAGTTGGCCGCTCTTGAGTTTGCATCAAGTGAAGCGTGAAATTTAGCATAATTGTCCCAGTCATACGAAGTTTCTGCATGTAAATTATAGCCAGCAAAATCGCCACTCACATTAATTTCCGCATTTGCCTCAAATTCAAAACCTTTAATATTCTTAGCATAACTACCTCCGGCCGCAATAATATTACCTGTAAGTCTGTTAGGGATACGATCGCCACTTTCTAAAATAAGTACAGAATTATACCCGTAGTCATAAAAACTATGATTTACCTGTGCGCTGAGTTTCCCCAAAATAGGATTTGCAAAACTTAAGGAAAGTTGATTGTTGAAATCTTCGAGGTCTACACGGTCCCGTAAATTTGCAGTTTGAAAAGACGCACCAAATAATGCCGAAGGCGCCCCTTGATCATACCTGTAAAATTTATCACTAAAATTTAACCGATGCCCAAGCCTTAAACTATTCGATACAACAGAATCCTTTTGCGGTAGGATTTCATAAAAGTGATCTATAAAAAAGCGTTTACCCTCCACTATATTTTCTGCGTCTTCAAAATTTACAGCGAGCGTAGAGCGGTCGTCAAACTGACCATCATTGCTTTTAAAATTGGTGAGCGCCTGTTTCGTAAGACCGCCATTCTCGTTATTAAGTAAATCTTGAGCCACAAAATGGGCCTTCAGCTGATAACGTTTATCTTTAGTATGGTAACTGAACGCAAACCTCAGATTACCGGTACTGGTTAAAATATTCTGATACTTTCCCAGACTGCGCATGCCTTTATAAGCAATTGAAAAATTGAACTGCCTACTGGTATTCATCGTGTACAACGCATCTAGGGTTTGACCCTGTTCAAAAACGCTTTTAAAATAGAGCTCTGTCAATGGTGTTGGCACATCATAATAGTAGATGTCTTCTACTTCCATATAATTAAAATGCCTGGCACGGGCCCCAAACAGAGGTTTTATGCTTTGCTCATTAAAGGTATATAGCAGTGTATTATAAGTCTGCCCTGTATTTGCAAATGACAAAAGATTAAAATTGTCGCGACGCAGGTAGTTATATTTATAGAACTTCTCAATAGTGAGGGAAGTATCTACAACGGTGGTATCATTTTCAATGGAGATAATTTTGTAGAGGTCTATCGGTGGGCGTGGTCTTTTTTCTTTTTCAGGATCTTGCCTGAGGGAACTGCTTTGTGGCTTATCGTCGTTGTTTATAGTAGTATTCCCATCGGCTGATCTTATTTGCCCATAACCAGAAAGGCTTAGGAACATAAATACCGATAAAAGTGCAAGCGTTTTTCTCATTCATTTCTATTAAAGGCAAATGTATGGTATTTAACGAAAATATGATTTTAAAAGTATGGCAAAAGAAAAACCACCGCTAGGGGCGGTGGTTTTTGAAAAAATGCATTTACTATAACTAATTAATATTAGGATTATTTTGCACCTCACTGAGCGGAATTACAAAAGTTAATCTATCATCATTATAAAGTATACTTTCACCTGCATTAGATAAATGATTAGATCCTCTTGTTATGGTAGCCTTATTCCTTTTCATAGCAAGATAGCTTTTACCTTCACCC
>JBDNGW010000833.1:0-5919 GCA_041689735.1 Leeuwenhoekiella sp.
GTCAAAATCCCCTTTTTCCATAACCAACCAATTCCCCTTGGCGGCTTTAGGCGTAGTATGTGAGGCGAAAAAATAGGTTGCTGAATCTTTGTTTTCCAAATACACAAAGCCTTCATCCGGGGCATTTTTAAAATCGGGAAAAAATGCGGAAACGGCAAAATCAAAGTCTCCATCGCCATCAAAATCTTCGGCTAAAACACGTGTCGCACCATTTATGGGATAAAACCATTTTTGCACGAATGAATTTTCCCCTTCATTTATATATAGCCTAAGGCCATGATAGGGTTTTAAGAAATAAGAATAATCTGCATTATCACCGTTGACCAAAACAAGATCCAAATCGCCGTCCTTGTCATAATCGAGAAGTGAAAACCAGCTCGATCCATATTCTGGCCCCAAACTGATGACCTGCACCATATCAAATTCTAAATTTTCCTTTTGATAAAAAATATAAATCCCTTCCCTTCCTTGGGAAAACAACGCCACAATATCCTTTTTCCCGTCCCCGTTCATATCCACCACCTCAACTTTTATACTTCCGGGAAGGGCCAATAATGTCTTCTTTTCATACTTCTGCCCCTTTTTTACCAATAGAGATAGTTCGCCCGTATAATCCCCGAACTCGCAAATGATGATCTCGTTTTTACCGTCTTCATTAAGGTCATTAATTTCGGTGTAAACCGGTCTGTGCAATTCTTTGTAAATCGGAATCAGACTATCCGCTGACATTTTATAAATAGCTCCACGCGCATTTTCGCTGGGTCTCATGATGCCGATTTCGGTAAGGTAAAGTGTATCTGAAGCCAAAACAGTTGATATGACCGGCGAATAAATAGATTTGGTAATACTGGATTTTTTTTCCAATCCACCACACTACCATAAACATTTCCCATAAATACTTTTTTGCTCACCGAATCATAGGAAACATTTACAATCGCACCTGCTAGTTTGGGATTATCCATAATCTCAAGAGAGGCATCGAATTGCACCAGTTTACCGTTTCTGCCTTTTCTGGTGGGATCATTGGGAACACTTTCGGGCGCAAGGTTTAGGACATAATCTGTAAGCGCGTTCCATTGCGTGCTATCAATTGTGGATTCTTTGGGATAATATTCTTTCCCTTTACCAAAATCTCCATAACCCATACGAGCCGCCATTTCCAGGAGTACATTGTTTTCCCAAATCGACTTTGGAATATTTCTGGGATCTGGAACAAGATGACAGCTTCCGCAATGGATAATGTAATTCTTTTCGGCAGGTGTAATCGACTTTTCCAAAGAAAATGGATTTAAAAACAAAGCGAGGAGAACAGCGATCACCAATAAAAGCAACAGTGGAAAAAACCATTTAAATGGCTTAAGTTTTTGGATTTTCCTTCCTGACATATATTTAAATTCAAAAGTTTTTGTTGGTGATCTCTAAAATAAGATTATCTCAAAATATACGTTACTTTACCCTTTTGAACAAGAGCAAACGTAGATCACCCACCTCCTTACCCGGAATATTCAAAGCCTTGATGCTCAAAATTCCCTGACCTTTTTCCAAATGGATCTGTCCGAGGTTCATCGGTTTAAAATCCTTTACATAAGATTCCACACGCGGGACGCGATCGTGCTCCATGCCTTTTAATGGGGGATTATTTACTTTAGAAATCTCAGCGGTAATTTTATCCTTTTTAAAGCTGAGTTCAACAGTTGCGCCAAGATTTTCTTCGCTCACGGTATAATAAAGTTGCACTTCAAAAGTGCCAGCTTCCAGTACATCGACGTCCCAGGTAATACTGTCCTTTGTACTTGTCCAATTTGTAAAAAAGGAGTCATTGGGAAAACGGTTACTCCTTTTTATATTCCCGTGAGGAATACCGTCTCGAGCGGGTAATTGCGTGTATTTATAACCGGGCGCTCCCAAGGTAAAAGCGCGGTGCTCGTCCTTATTTTTGTCGGAAAGTACGCTTTCCAACCAATTTTTTTTGACATTCACCAAAGAATCTCGCAGTTCGGGTAAAGATTCTGAAAGATCGTTTTTCTGACCTCGATCCTTCTCAATATTATAGAGTCGGTCTTCAGCATCCAAACGGTATTCCTGCGAACGAACGCTGGTATTATCGTTCCAATGATTGAAGATCAACCGGTCTTTCCAGTTACTTTTATCACCAAAAATCAAAGGCTTTAAGTTTTCACCATCAAGTGGCTTTTTTGTTTCAAAAGGTATTTGAGCCAAATTTGCCAAAGTGGGCAACAGATCGACACTACTGGCCACGGTCTGCACCTTCATTCCTTGTGGAATCGAATCCTTCCAGCGAATAAAAAAGGGCGTTCGCACTCCACCTTCTTCCACATCGGCCTTTTTTCCGCGCATTCCGCCGTTCCAGCGCCAATTGTTGGGACCATTATCCGAAAGATAGATTATTATGGTATTTTCTGCCAAACCCAATTCCTCGATCGCTTCTGTAATGCGACCCACATTATGATCAATATTTTCAACCATGGCCAGTGCTGCTCTGGTAAAGGCAAGATCCTCTTGCTCCTTGCCCTGATATTGCATTTTGAGCTCTTGACCTTCAAATTTCTTAAAATAAGCATCTGGTACTTGCATGGGACTGTGTGGCGTGTTCAGCGGCAAATAGAGAAAAAAGGGTTCGTCCCTGTGCGCCTTTATAAATGAAAGGCCTTTGCTGGTCAGATCATCCGGCAGGTAGCCCTCACCGTCCACAATGGTTCCATTATGCTCCAGCATAGGACTAAAATAATTACCCCAATGACCAGAGGCAAAACCGTAAAAATCATCAAATCCGCGTGCATTGGGATGATACGGAGGCTGCATGCCATTGTGCCATTTACCATAAGCGGCAGTATGGTAACCCGCTTTTTTGAAGACATCTGCAATCGTAGTCTCGTCCAGATTTATACGTTCGCCACCTGCAGAAGTGGAATAAACTCCAGTACGTGGATAATAACGGCCGGTCAAAATTTCCGCCCGTGTAGGCGAACAAACGGGCTGCACATAAAAATTCTCAAATGTAGTGCCCTCTGTGGCAAGCGCATCGATATGGGGAGTGCTTACATTGGTATTGCCGGTATAACTAAAATCCCCCCAACCCTGATCATCGGTGAGGATAAGAACGATATTTGGCTTATGCGAAAACGCTGGTGGTGCTTCCTCTAAGGCCTGTTTACAACCGTTGAAAGCTACTACGACCAACAAAAAACCGAAGGTCTTTAATGCTATTTTAAATGAATGCATTTCTTAATTTTTTTGAATTTAAATTACTTTATAGGATGAATTGGGCTTCGGTACACTTCTCATTCTTCGAAGCACTCAGCCACCGTGTGAGAGCACTCCGTCAAGAAATATTCCAATTTCAGTATTGATTCTTTTCTCTTTTCTCTCTTTTCTTTTTTAACTCCGAACTCTGAACTCTGAACCCCAAACTCTAAAAACTAATAACCCATGTCCTTACAAAACCCTCTTAATCCCCTCAAACTCTTCCCGAAAAGCACTCGGAGTATTTTTTTTCTGCTTTTTAAAGACGCGGTTAAAGTTGGCTATATTGTTAAATCCGCATTTATAGCCTATTTCGCCAATACTGAGATCGGTCTCTATGAGCCAGCGCGTAGCAAAACTGATACGGGTATCGTTTAAGTATTCTACAAAGGTTTTGCCAGTGCGACTTTTTATAAATCTATTGAACGAAACGGTGCTCATATTTGCCAGTTCTGCGATTTCTTTAAGGGTAATCTTGCGGCTGAAGTTTTCTTGCACATATTCATAAATCAACTTGATCTTGCCGCTGTTCTCAAAATTACGGTTCTGGGAAATATAGCTGGAAAGCAAGCGCTGATTGCGTGAATTGGTCAAATCGTGCAAAATGGAAATTAGCTCCAGAAAGTAGTCGATACTATCAATTTTAGAAAGCTTTATAATACGCGGCATGACCTCCCTAGTCACTTTTGCAGAAAAAAGAACCCCGTGGTTAGAGCGGTTGAACATGTCGCGCATAGGTTTAAAAATGCGTCGCTTGAGGAGACGCTCGTCAAAGAGATCACTATGAAACTGAATGGTAATCTCGTGAATCTTTTTTGAAGTGCAATTGTGAAGCTCCCAGCCATGTACAAGATTGGGACCCACAAGTACAAGCTCTAGATCATCTATCTCATCAATACTGTCGCCCACGACGCGACGAACTCCTTTTCCATCCTTAATAAAGTTGAGTTCATATTCGGGATGAAAATGTATAGGAAAGTCAAAATCATCATTTACCCGATCAAAGACCAGAAAACTATCTTCCGGTGCTAATTGGGTTATTTCCCTGTGTATATCTTTCTGCATGATTTTTTGACTTTAATTATAAAAGGATAAAAAATCCTATCAACAAATGACAAAATACTATTAACGACAGTTTAACATTCTGTTTATATTTGATAATACGATAACTGGAACGTTATTTAATTTTAGAATGTTCTACATAGTTGCAATATCTAATACTTTATTTTCAGCAATATATCAAAAAACGTCAAACTATGCATATAAAAAAGAAACTTCGCCTAACCTATTTTGTCATTATCAGCATGCTACTGGTTTCCTGTGGCACCTCAATACCAGTTGTTACCAGCACGATCAACCTCGCAGATAATGACGCAACTGTAAACACTAAACTTCTTTTTGAAAAACTGAATTTTGTTGCTGGCAAGGGCATCGCAATAGGTCAGCAGGATGCTACCGCATACGGTATGGGCTGGAAAGCTTCGCCTGAAAATCCTTACCGCAGCGATATGCACGACGTTACAGGAAAATATCCAGCAGTACAGGGTTGGGACGTAGGTCATATTGAACTGGGCCACAGTATCAATCTAGACACCGTTTCCTTTGACCTTATGCGCCGGCAGATCATCGAGGGAAATCGTCGCGGGGCTATCACGACTATGAGTTGGCACGTGGACAATCCTGAGACTGATAGTGTCGCCTGGGATCCTACGCCAGCGGTAACTGGCATACTTAAGGGAGGCCACAACCGCGACAAGTATTTGGGTTGGATAGATAGACTTTCCACATTTATGCATAGCTTGAAGGATAAGGACGGTCAGCCTATTCCCATTATCTTCCGTCCTTATCATGAGATGAATGGCTCCTGGTTTTGGTGGGGGCAGGAAATTGTACTCCAGAGGAATACAAAGCATTGTACAGGGATTTAGCTGATTTACTAAAGGAACGCGGCAACCACAATCTGATTTATGCCTATTCACCCAACACCGTAAAGTCTGTTGAGGAATATGCAACGTATTATCCGGGTGACGATTATGTTGATCTTATGGGTATTGATCTATACAATCATCGCGGAGATGAATTCTTTGCGGCAGAATTAAAAGAATATCTGGGCTACGCACGGCAGTTTGCACAGTTGCACAACAAGCCCTACGCCATGACCGAAACTGGTAACAACAAGCCAGGTAATCCCAACTGGTGGACAGAAATATTTTATCCGGGTATAGAAAATAGTGGGATTATCTACGCCCTCTTCTGGCGCAATGCATGGCCATCGCATTACTTTAGCACATTTTCAAACGAAATTTCTTCGGAAAACTTTAAGGAGTTTGAAAAGAAGGAGGACATCCTGTTTCTGGAAGATATTGATCAGTATCATTTTAAAGCCAAGGAAGGACAGTGAGCAGTGGGCAGTTTCAGTGTGGAGTAGCCAGTAGGCAGTAAGCAGTAGGCAGTAGCAGTAGCAGTGAGCAGTGAGCAGTGAGCAGTGAGCAGTAGGCAGTAGGCAGTAAATAGTATTATATGACTGTCCGTTACTTGTACCATTAAATAAAAAGGATTAAATTTGAGTAAGAAACTTTAAAAATAAACCAATGAACTTACGAGCATTTTTTGAAAAATATCCAGACGAATCTTCCTCAATAGAGGGTTTTAAAA
>JBDNGW010000834.1:0-1042 GCA_041689735.1 Leeuwenhoekiella sp.
AATTATAGGCAGTTATTTTGTTTGACCACAAGGCGAAAAACGCAGGCATAGCCGTAGCTATGACGAGTATTTTCAACGCAGTGGGCGAGCAAAAGAACAAGTAGAAACGGGCAGGTTATTTCTATACAGATCCTTAGGGCACAAGTACCTCCATAGGGCAATTCGTCCGTGATCCCCACTTTAAGACCTTTTGAGGCGCATTTATTGGCAGCGGTCATTCCGGACATCCCGGAACCAATTACAAATACATCATATTTTTTCATAATTTAAATTTTAAGTTATGTTAATTTTTTTTATTTAGTTTATATAAACGTTGTCTTCTTTTCATTAAAAGAGAAAGATATAAAATACCTTTACGTTATACTGAAATTTTGAACTCATTAACAGCATTTAACCCGCTAGAATTGGAAAAAAAATGTTCAACCGGATAAATATTTCCCGTAGGGTTTTTAATTCGCCATTTATTGGCAGACAGCTCACTTTAAAAAAATAGGAATATTGGCAAAAACTTGACCTGATATCACAACTATCGGCTTTTTCCACCCATGAAATAAAGATGGGAACTGGCTTGGCCCATTCAAGGAGGTTATCGGAAATGGACAGCTTTACGGGGTTGTCAGTAATAGGATCTTTTGAAATTATTTCCCATCGATGCATTAAATACCGAGGTAATAAAATAGTATCCATAGCACACCAGGCATACAATGATTTGTTAGCAAAGTTTAATTGATGTGCAGTCTTGCCCAATGAAAGTCCTAAATAACCGGTAATATCCCCTTCTTCATTGGTCTCACCATACACTTGTATTATTTCAAGCGCCTTTTCGAAAGAAACGTCCATTAGCTTAGAAAAGTGAACGGGGCGAAGGGGTTTTCCCTTAAGTAATTCCCAATAAACCTTGTCACTATTGGGCAGGTTCAATTCCTCCAATAATTTTTCAAAACTAGTAATAGATTTATGATCTCCAAATGTTATTTCCTTAGGATCTGTTAAGAAATAAAGTGACCGAATTATAGGCAGTTATTTTGTTTGACCACAAGGC
>JBDNGW010000835.1:0-3020 GCA_041689735.1 Leeuwenhoekiella sp.
GTTTATATCGATGCGGCTGTTGCTCATGCCACCTTTAACGGGGGCAAGGGCGAATTAGAGTTCCTGGCCATCCTATCCCCCTCCCAAGGATGGGGGGCAGGTACGGTAGATGTGAGTAGGGAACAACCTTATGCCGGTTATCGAAAGAGGATATAGTTGGCAGAATAAAACTTAAAATTTTAAAATGAAAAAAACTATAATTTATATTTTATCATTGTTAGTAGTACTGTTGCTTACGGTGACATGCGCCGGTAAAAAGGAGAAATTGCCTCCGCTCAACTATTCAGGGGAGCACCCAAAGGTGCAAAATCCCCTGAACCCAGAAGATTCCCGAAGGCACATACAGCTTCCAGAAGGGTTTAGTGCAGCGTTATTTGCCGCCGAGCCCGATATTATCAATCCCATAGCCTTTACCTGGGACGAACGGGGACGTCTATGGGTGGTTCAGTCCCACGACTACCCACATGGACTTGCCAATGACGTAGGGGGCGATAGGATCACCATTTGCGAGGACACCAACGGTGACGGAAAGGCGGACAAGT
The DNA here is from genome assembly GCA_041689735.1 of Leeuwenhoekiella sp. GTDB lineage: Bacteria > Bacteroidota > Bacteroidia > Flavobacteriales > Flavobacteriaceae > Leeuwenhoekiella. The sequence continues at coordinate 543 of JBDNGW010000835.1, forward strand.
TTACTGATTTTGCCACCAAGCAGTCAATGACCACTGGGATCACGGTGGTAAAGGGGGGGGCAATTGTGGCTCAGGCACCCGATATGATGTTTTTACAGGATACCGATGGAGACGACAAAATGGATAAGAGTACCGTAATCTTTGAAGGTTTTGGAACCTTTGATACCCATGCAGGACCGTCCAACCTAAGGTATGGCCTTGACAATAAGATTTGGGGCTCCGTTGGTTATTCCGGATTTCAGGGTCAGTTCCAGGGAAAGACTGTGGAATTTAAAATGGGCGTGTATAAGTTCGACAAGGAAGGTTCCACCTTTGAGCCTGTTGGACAGTTCAACAACAATACGTGGGGATTGGGATTTAATGAGAATTTTGAAATTTTCGGATCCACCGCCAACAACAACCATAGCTGTTATGTGGGCATCCCTTTAAGGAACTATGATTATCTCGATAAAATGCCGAAATGGGCCCTTAATGCCGATTTTATTCAAGGGCATTATGACATCCATCCAGCGGACACCATTATTCCATTGCAACAGGTAGATGTACGTGGCGGGTTTACGGCCGCATCCGGCGCCAATTTCTATACCGCAAGAAATTATCCCGAGAAATATCAAAACCAAATGTACGTGACCGAACCTACCGGACATTTGGTCCATATCGCAAAGATTGTAAAAGATGGCGCGGGATATAAGGAAGTGGATGGCGGAAATATTTTTGCCAGTACCGATGCTTGGACGGCCCCTGTTTTTGCAGAAACGGGCCCGGATGGAAACCTTTGGGTTGCCGATTGGTATAACCCCGTAATACAGCACAACCCGGACCAAAGGGGTATGGAAAACCAAATCTGGAACGCCGACAAGGGCGAGGGTAACGCCCACACCAACAAATTGAGGGATTATGGCCATGGTCGAATCTATATCATCAGATACGATGACAAAGATGATTCCCATATCACCGCTCTGGATGTCAACAATGACGAAGGTCTAATAAAGGGGCTACAGAGCGACAATATGTTCTGGAGGACAACGGCCCAGCGGCTGATTGTGGAACAGAACAAGACCGAACTTATCCCAGATTTGATAAAATTGGCAAATAATAACGGCAATCTTGATAACACGGGTCTTAATGCACCTGCCCTGCACGCACTCTGGACGCTGAAAGGTTTGGGTGCACTAGATGGAAACAATAATGAAGCCGATGCCGCACTCTCAAATGCACTGTCCAACAAATCTTTCGCCGTAAAAAGGGCCGCCCTGGCCTTGTTGCCAAATAAAATCGAATCCAGCGAAATTCTTGCAAAATCAAAGCTGCTCAATAGTAAAGATCCCCAAGTACAACTGGCTGCCCTTGTCAAGGCCGGTGAACTGCCGGAGTCGGGATCACTTTACGCCGAGGTCGATAAATTGGCCAAGAACGCCAACGTTATTGCCGATAAGTGGCTGAACGCCGCTTTGAAAATCTACTTTCGGGAAAGTAATTTTCTGGAAGTGGAACCTGCTGAAGTAAATATGTTGGTTCCCGCGGCAGACGGGGGGAAATCCATTTGGAAATACACAACAAAAGATCCGGGCGGGGAATGGTACAAACAGGAATTTAAAATTTCTTCTTGGAAGGAAGGTGAAGGTGTCTTCGGAAGTAAGGATATTGCTGATGTCCAAACTTTATGGACGAGCGGTGATATCTGGATGCGCAAGGAGGTGGCGCTGGATGCGGGCATAACGCAACCGGTATTGAAAATCCGGTATGACGATAACTATGAGGTCTATGTAAATGGCCAACCACTTTTTGCGGAAGAGGGGGCAAGCGACCAATACAAATATATTAAACTGGATACAGAAAATGCGGGACTTTTCAAAAAGGGCAAAAATATCATAGCCGTTCATTGCAAAAATACCGGTGGAGCCCAGCAGATTGATATGGGTCTTGGAGAAATAGGAAAGATTAAGGCCGATGTAACTATAGTGGTCAATACCGTGCCCCATAAAATGGCTTTTGATAAGACCTCATTGACGGCCGAGGCAGGGCAGACCATTGAAATTATTCTGGACAATAAGGATGAAATGTCACACAATCTGGTTATTATCAGACCCGGAAGCCTAGAAACCTTTGGTGGACTGGTCGATGAGTTTTTGAAAAACGCTGATGCCGAAAAATCGGCATATGTTCCTAATTCAAGGTATGTGTTGGAGGCTACGGATATGCTGGCACCTGGGGAAAAGGGGTCTATCATTCTCAAAGTACCTAACGAGCCTGGTATTTATCCCTTTGTATGTACCTTTCCGGGCCATTGGCGGATCATGCAGGGAGAAATCATAGTTACCGCTCCTAAATCCTAATCTTTGGATTTAAAAAAAATAGTTACTAAGGATCTGTTTAGAAATAACCTGCCCATTTCTATGGGTTCTTTTGCCCAGCAACTGCGTTGAAAATACTCGCCATAGCTACGGCTATGTCTGCGTTTTTCGCCTTGTTGATGAA
>JBDNGW010000836.1:0-3132 GCA_041689735.1 Leeuwenhoekiella sp.
ATTATTTTTTTTGTCAGTATTCAATAATTTTGACTCTAACAATGAACGAAAAAACTCAAAATCTATCACAGAACTAATTTTTTCTAATGGATTTCCCATTTCATTTAGATGTTCAATTGAATTTTGTTCATCAAAAAGTCCTTTTTTCCCATGTTTTTTATAAATTGTAGATTTCATTCAAAATTATGCAAATATACATGTAATTTATTGAATATCAAATGGTTAAATTATAGAACTTCCCTAAAAAAATAACACTATTAACAATATCGAAAATGGTATGTCCCCTACCGTATCATCACTTCCCAATATCGGGTACGTTTGGAACTGCCATTGGGCCCTTCCACCTCTAAGGTAATGACCTTACGCACCCCTTTCTCCTTAAACCGATAAATCGGGTCTTGTTCCGTTGAGCTATCGCCATTGCCGAAATCCCATTTCCATTTATTGATCTTTCCAATGGATTCATCCTTGAATGCCACTATTCCCTTTTCCTCGTCGATAACCTTGAACGTCCATGCTGCTTTAATGGGCTCTAAAAATTCTTTTTCCAACGGCATGAGTTGAAAGGCACATAGATACGAGGCATTGCTAACCATTTTGACATTGTGGGCGAGATTGAAATGACCTTCCCTTTTCCCCCCGTCAAAATCCAATATCGACCAAGAGAGGCCAATGACCTTATTTTCTTTTAGTTCCGATTCCACGGCTCTTTGCGGCTCATCGTAGGGAGCATAGTCATAGGGGGTGATCCAACCTTCCAAGATCAAATTACCGCTTTCCCCTTGTTTAAAATTATAATTATAGGCAAAGTTTGCATGCGGAAACTCGGAAACCCATGGTTGGCATCCCCACACCAATCCCCATGCATTGTTTACGGGCGGTGCAAAGATATGGTAGTTCTGCGCATGTACACCACTAAAGTTCAAATGGTTTTCGATATAAGTTGCGGTCTGAGGTTCCCATTTCAGCTGCTTAGGGTCATATACAGGGTTTTGAATAAAAGGACCTCCTGAAAGATCGCCGTCCACTACCAGTTCAAAAATATCGTTCATATAACCCTCGGGGTTGAAACGTTCAAAATCCCAAAAATCGTCGTAGGCCTCGTACAGAAAATAGATGCGGTTCAGGCCTTTGACCCAGCCTATAGTCACTTTTACATCAATGTCTTTGCGGTCGATGTTGGTGCCCATACCGTCTTCGGTATCGTTTAAAAGATCTGTGCCATAGGTGTAGTTTTTGGGCACTAGTGCCCAATCGCTTTTATCGCCATCGATTAGCGGCATTTGATTTCTGGGGAATTGAAAAATTTGGAATATTTCCCCATTTCTTGCCGTGTTGTAGGTTGGTACGGACTGGCCGTCTACTATCAATATATTTCCTATCAAAAGGCAAAGGAAAATCGACCAAGCCATATTACCTTCCCGAAAATTCATGTTTTTTTTGTTTTTCATAATCTATAGATACGATCTGTATTTTTATGCGGTTAAATTTCTAAGCACTTGCTACCACTATCCTTTGTTTTAAGCTTTTCTTAAAGTCTGACCACGTCCGGGAGAAAGCAAATTCCTAGCAGTAACAAGGCTCGTCCCTATTTTCTCCGTCGTCAAATGACTGCGATGTCGGCGGCACATGGGGCGTACTGAGTGTACGCAAGCTCAAGTGCACCGGTTCCCAGGTCAATTCGGAAACATTCGACACGGTCAGCATCCTGGCTCGCTACAAGCAAATACTTGCCACTCGGGTCGAGGGTGAGGTTCCGAGCATTCGAGTTAGCCGCTAGCGTGCATCGGCTTGAAAAAATCAGCTTACCGTCGTCAAGTCCCACGGTGAACACTGCTATGCTCTGGTGGACTCGGCAGATGTAGTAGTAGTGCAATCCGTCGGCAGACAAGCAGCCTTCGGCTCCCCAGAAATCGGCCTTGCCGAGGTTTTCCGGGTTGCCGCGCGCCTCGAAGCCTGCCGGATAGCCGGACACAGTCTGCACCGGCACTAGTCCCTTTTCGTCGTCAACGGCGCATACGATGACGGTGCCGCCAAGCTCGCAATTCACGTACGCCACCCTTAGCGACGGGTGAAAGTTGATGCCGCGCGGGCCGCACCCTGGGGCTAGCTTCACGTCACCTTGCGGCGCCAGTGTCCCCGTCTTTATATCAAGGACGTACTGGTGAACCTTATCTGTGCCTAAATCCATCGCGTACACGAAGTTTGTTCGGGGATCGCCATGAATACCGTGGGGATGAGACTGTGTCTGACGAAGGGGGACCGGTCCGGTCCCTGAGTAATCTGGCCGCGCTGTAATCTCGCCGATCATTCCGGTATCGGGGTCGAATGGTAGCACCGAGATGCCACCCTCCCAATACCTTGTCACCAGCAAGAAACGCCCAGTCCGGTCAAATGTTGCACACGTATTGCCTCGGCCGCCAGTCGACTGGGTGCATACCTTCTCGAGTCCACCATCGGGCTGGATTTTGTACGACGTCACAAATCCGACACCGGCGTGTACCCCGGTGTGGTGGGAAAGTTCATGTGTAGCAACAAGAAATCGTCGGTTGGGGTGAATCTCCAGCCAGGTCGGTGAATCTTGCTTTGTCACCTTGCCCGTTGGGGCAAGCGAGCCATCGGAACTGTTAAACGCGAAGGAGAGGATGCCTTCTCCGGGTTGCTTTGAGCCGACCCAGCCAAGCTGCCCCGGCTCAAATCCTGTATAACTCCCAACGAAAGCGTAATGCTGTGACGCCTCGTCTTGTGCAAACAGCTCGTTCATGTTTTAATTGGTTTAAAGTTTACTAAATTATAATTGGATTTCATAGTATCCGGCCTAGTGTGTTATTACGAAATCTAAGTATCACTTTGATTTCGTCAAGAGTTTTTTATTTTGTCGCAAAGCGGAATCAGCATCTGATTGCAAAGGTTTTCCAGAGAGAAACGTCGTTACTTCTCCACCGGCGGACTGTGTGACTGGATGAACGCCGGAAAAACAAATCGGCGCACAAAGTCATGCAGTAAATCGGGTACGAAATAGGTGTCCCGCGTGTCATCGGTTGCATCGGCGGACGGCGTCTCTCTCCGGGAAAGCCTCAGCTTTGCCTCAGCAACCAACGGACAACATTATGCTTCAACTTCTGGTACATC
>JBDNGW010000837.1:0-4940 GCA_041689735.1 Leeuwenhoekiella sp.
GGTGATAATTACCGCATCGGAATGGGTGGCGCGGCGGTTTCTTCGGCAGATACGGGCGCGTTTAAAAGCGGTATTGAGCTAAATGCGGTGCAACGCTCCAACCCGGAGATGCAAAAACGAGCCGCAAACGCCATTCGTGGCATGGTGGAAAGCGATCACAATCCCATAGTTTCCATTCACGATCACGGCGCCGGCGGACATTTAAACTGCCTCAGCGAACTCGTAGAAGAAACGGGTGGGATAATCGACCTCGATAAACTGCCGGTGGGCGATCCCACTCTTTCGGCCAAGGAAATCATAGGTAACGAATCTCAGGAACGCATGGGGCTCGTGATCAGTAAAGAGCAGATTCAAACTTTAAAACGCATTGCAGACCGCGAGCGCTCACCCATGTATGAAGTGGGCGATGTAACTGGCGACCAACGATTTACCTTTAAATCTGGCACAAACGGCGATACGCCAATGGATCTTGACATGCATGACATGTTCGGCAGTTCGCCAAAAACGGTGATGACCGACACCAAAAACGAGCGAACTTATGCCAAAATTGACTATAAATTAGCAGATTTTCAACAGTATCTGGAAGCTGTCATACAACTTGAAGCGGTAGCATGTAAAGACTGGCTAACCAATAAAGTGGACCGCTGCGTGGGCGGCCGCGTGGCCAAACAACAATGCGTCGGCAGCCTGCAATTACCGTTGAATAACTGCGGCGTTATGGCACTTGATTTTAAGTCTGATAAAGGAATTGCAACATCCATTGGCCACTCCCCCATTAGCGGTTTGATCGATCCTGTTGCCGGAAGCAAAAATGCTATTGCAGAAGCACTTACCAATCTTATCTGGGCGCCGCTAGAACTGGGTTTGCGCTCGGTTTCGCTTTCTGCAAACTGGATGTGGCCGTGTAACAATCCCGGCGAGGACGCGCGTTTGTACCGTGCGGTTGAAGCGGTTTCGCAGTTTGCCATTGCCTTGAACATAAATATCCCCACCGGAAAGGATTCTCTGTCCATGAAGCAAAAATATCCTGATAGTGAAGTAATCTCGCCCGGAACGGTGATTATATCGGCAGCCGGAACCTGTGCGGATATTACTAAGGTGATAGAACCGGTTTTGCAACCTGGGGAAGGTGCTGTCTATTATATCAATATGTCCCGGGATGATTTTAAGTTGGGCGGCTCTTCATTTGCCCAGTCTCAGTGTAAAATAGGGAACGAAGCTCCTACTATTATTGATCCTATCGTTTTCGCGAAAACTTTTGACGCCATACAGGATTTGATTAAAAGTGATAAAATCGTTGCCGGTCACGATGTGGCTTCGGGCGGATTGATCACAACCTTGCTTGAACTTTGTTTTGCTGAAAATAATCTGGCAGCGGACTATGATTTTTCCGCTTTTAGCGAAAAAGATTTAGTCAAAATCCTCTTTGCCGAAAATGCGGGAATCGTTTTTCAAGCGGCCAAAGACTGCGATCTGGAAAAAGTATTGACCGAAAATACTATTGAATTTTATAAAATAGGCGAAGCAAATCAAGGTAAAACCCTAAAAATCAGGAAAAATAGCACCGAAATTGACCTGAATATAGCCGATATACGTCGAAAATGGTTCAAAACCAGCTATTTATTAGATCAGAAACAAACTGCCAACAATTTGGCAACAGATCGTTTTGAAAATTTTGACAAGCAGCCACTGCGGTATGAATTTCCAACTCATTTTACCGGTAAAAAACCGGAATTAAATACGTCAAAAACACGCTTAAAAGCGGCGATTTTGCGTGAAAAAGGAAGTAATTCTGAACGCGAAATGGCAAATGCGATGTACCTAGCTGGTTTTGACGTAAAAGATGTCCACATGACAGATATCATCGAAGGCCGGGAAACGCTTGAAGATATTCAGTTTCTGGGCGCTGTGGGCGGTTTTTCAAATTCTGATGTTTTGGGCTCTGCCAAAGGTTGGGCGGGAGCGATACTATATAATGAGAAAGCCAATGCGGTGATCAAGAACTTTTTTGCTCGGGAAGACACGCTTTCGGTGGGGATTTGCAATGGCTGCCAACTTTTTGCCGAACTGGATCTGATCAACCCCGAACACGACGACAAAATCAAATTGCTGCATAACGACTCAAACAAGCATGAAAGCGGCTTTACAAGCGTAAAAATCGGTAAAAATGATTCGGTTATGCTGTCAAGTTTAGCGGGGACCACTTTGGGCGTTTGGATTTCCCACGGGGAAGGGAAATTCCACCTTCCGCTTGCGGAAGAAAATTACAAGATCGTGGCCAAATACGGATTTGACTCCTATCCCGCAAATCCAAATAACAGCGATTACAACACCGCAATGATGACCGATAAAACTGGCCGTCACCTTGTGACGATGCCACATATAGAGCGTTCCACTTTCCCTTGGAACTGGGCGCACTATCCCAAAAACCGAAAAGATGAAGTGAGTCCGTGGATTGAGGCTTTTGTGAATGCGCGGATTTGGGTAGAGAACATTCAACAGCCGAAATAAGAAACCTTCTATTAAAAAGTAATAAATATATTACCTTTAAATCTTGAAATATATATTGTTTTAGGTCAGTTAAAAAGGAAGTCGTGTTACCATGCGATATTCTATCAAAAAAACCAGTTGACTTTATTTGATCATGGCAGTAAATTTTGGGATTTATAGCATAAGGTCCCGCCCAAAAAGCGGGATTAGTTCAACTAACTATATTTTATGCTCCGCTGTCGCAACTTTAAAATATGGAGTTTCACTAATAAACGATGAAAAAGCCACAAATAAAATTAACTGTACTTAAGGAAGACCAAGGATACAGTGCCTTTCCAAAAGTCAAAGATAGTTTTATAGCTACCGAAGCGGATGATTTTAACTCCCTTAAAATCAAATTTTTCGAAGCTTTACAGTTAAATTTTGAAAAAGAAAACTGGATTTATACTTTTGATGAAATAAAGATAGAATACGAGCTTGAAAGCTTCTTTGCTTTTTACAAAGTGATAAACGCAAAAGCACTTTCAGAAAGAATTGGTATGAACCAAAGCCTTTTTGCGCAATATATTAAAGGGATCAAAAAACCGTCAACACAACAGACAAAACGTATTTTAAAAGGCGTTCAACAGACAGGCAAAGAGCTCAATGAGGTGATTTTTTTACTATAAGACATCATTTTATCTTGACTTTTATATTCTGAATGTTTGGGAGATAACTTAAGCGTTCGATCTTCACACCTTTCAATCCAAAAAACCAAAATCCTCAATGAAGATCAAAAATAAACGACTGCACGATTATATATATAATAATACTTCATCCGCTATTCGTTCCCGAGCCAATCAAGTACAGGTGATTGATTTTGAATTTGCGCAGGGTCATCAATGGGTCTCTGCAAAAGTCCGTGGTAGCACCGGCAACAAGTATTCGGTTGATTTTCAGGGAGTTTTTAGCGGTGAACTCAACAGTAATTGTTCTTGTCCTTATGATGACATGTGCAAACATGAAGTGACCGTGGCTTGTGAGATCGATAAATATCTGGAAAACCCGAAAAAAATCAATACTCCTGAAAAAATAATAAAAGAGGAAAAACAACAATTTTCTTCCACCGAGCCTATAGAAATCCCCTTCAAGAGCAAAGATGACCTTGCCGATGGCAAACTATTAAAATTGGCAAATGCCACTGCAAAAAGAGAGTTTAATTACTTTAGGTTTGATGACGTCACCATTTTTAGCCAGGAAGCCAATAATGTATGTGCCAGAATAAGACCGGGCTATGGCCGTAGTGAGGATGTAAAAGTCCGTATAGATACAGGAAAACTACTTGTCCTCTGTACCTGCAATGCGTTGAACGATTCCCTGTGCACGCATCAAGTTTCCGCGCTGCGGTATATAGCACAGAAAATGCCAGATGCGTTTATGAGTGATGCCGAACTTCTAAAAGTGAAGGATGAAATCCTCAAAGAATATGGTTTCAGTACCGCGGATCCTTCCTATAAAAATTATTTTGACTTTGGTTATGACCGCGGTGCAATGGTCGCAATCCCGCTAAAGAAAGGGATTATGCGGCTGAGCAGTTTTAAGGATCATGCCCCGCTGGTAGCAGATCTTTTTACAGCTGATGACGCGCTGCGAGACCACCTTCCATTTACCCCAAAACAAAATATATCGAAAAAAAAGGGAGCCGCGATTGCCTTTTACTTTAAAAGTATGCGGTATAACGACGACGCTTCCGTAGAACTTATCCCGCTAAAAGGAAACCTGCTGAAAAATGGAGATGGTTTCGCATCCAAAATAGAAAAACTGAATCCGGGCGAAATCCACGCCAACTCCAATAATTTTTCAAAACAGGATTTGGATGCCATTGCAAAAGCATTTCAGATTTCCGACACTTATTTAGATGACCTGCGACATGACAAAAACATTGGGAAGGACATCAACCATTACATCCTGACCCAACTACAAGAACTGCTCCCGCTGCTCAAAGATACGCTGACATACGAAGTGCGCGGTATTTATGACCTCGGAAAACGTGACCTGAAACCCATAAAACTTTCACAGAAGAGCAGCCAACTTTCATTTGTGATTGAGGAAGAAGATCCTTTTTATACTTTGATCGCATATATCAAAATCAATGGACGGAATAGTAAATTAGCGGATAAGGATATTGGTAGCAACTTTCTGTTTGTCAATAGTAATAACACCTATTATCTCAACCGAAACTACAACTATTGTAAAACCCTTCAAAGCTTTAAAAATCATCCTGAAATCCGTATAAAAAAGGAGGATTTCGATAATTATTATCAGGAATACATCCTTCCGCTTTCCAAAATATATGAGGTAAAAAACAAAGGTAAAAGGTATGAGACCAAAGATATAAATGGTCAAAAGCTTAAAAGGCAGATCTATCTTTCGGAAACCGAAAACCACATCATCTTCCGGCCTATCCTCGA
>JBDNGW010000838.1:0-1327 GCA_041689735.1 Leeuwenhoekiella sp.
AGTTTATACTTTGAGATCGCCTTCTTTGCTTACATCTGGCTTTTTACCAGTTACCGCACCAAAGCCCATTTTAAGAAGCGCCACAAATTTGCCACTTTTGGGTTCCCAGTAATGCGCTTCTTCCGGTTTTACCTTTATAGCAGTTAGATTAGGGTCATTGACCCCATCAAACCAGTTATCATCTGTACTGTCGTAGAATTCTTCTAGTAATACCTTCTCCGTATGTATTTCGGCGCTTCCATAAACGGTGAGAAATTCCATTGATGAAGGATCACTGTAGGTAAGGTGCACGTCACCAAACACATTGATATGACTATTGTGCTGACTGTCTTTTCCGCTCAAAAACCAAATGGCTCCCGAGTCATCCACATTCTTGGTACTCATGGGTATCGTATGGAAAGGGGTGTTTTTCAAATCCGTAGCCATCATCGCAAAATTTATGGACTCGGCCATTTCCTTGATTTTATCTTTAGCTTCTTTGGTATATAGATCTTTTACGGACATGGTTTTTCAATTTTTTATTGAAATTAATACTTTATTTCAAAACTATTGCGTAATTGACGCCAGCCATATCAACCTTTATGAATACTTTAATGTTTGGCCCAGTTTTGGTAACAGATCTCAAATATCCAGTTTTTGGGTATAAACCTTCGATTCTTTTGCTTTTTGCTTTTCCATGTCGTAGCGCTTAACAAAAATTTCATTGAGCCACAGACGAACTTTTCCAGTTTCAATGTCGCGTTCTAAGCCTTCTTTGACTGAAATACGGGTTTCCTGCGGTTTGCTGTTGTTGTAATAGTGGTCGCAATGATCGTTGCAAAGCTTCGTGAAGTGCAATTAATATAGTAATACTCTTCAAAATTTCTTTTCATCCCTCCAGAGGGTTTAATTCCCCGACCTTCTAGGTCGAAATTCAGTAAATATTTCCGAATTATACCTCGTAGGCTTGCCCCGAGGTAGTTGATTATTTTTTTTCCCCTCCCAGCCTCGCCCAAGGGGAGGAGCTCATACGTGTTATTATTAGGTTTTCACCTAGAACCTGCAATGCGGTGTGCTGAGCTTGTAGAAGTGGGTTGCCGCAGGCCTCCTTGTAGGTTTTTGCAATATCAAAATCTCTTCTCTCTTCTCTTTGTTCTGTTATTTCCCACTGAAATCACACTTCTAAAATATTTTTTCTCGCTTCCTCAATAAGTTCCTTTCTCTTCACCAAATCTATTTCCAAAGGAAGCTGTGCAAGTCCCAGAATGCGGCGTAAGATTTCTGCTGATGTGAATTTTTTGCATAAGTACTCATCCAGTTTTCCTTGTTCTTTATACCGATTTAAGGC
>JBDNGW010000839.1:0-2102 GCA_041689735.1 Leeuwenhoekiella sp.
CGTGAGGGATACGTGATGCGGTAAATCCGTCCGTGGACGTGGTCTCGTAGGGGGTCCCTGGCATTGTGCTGCATATGGCCGATCAGCACATTGTGCCAGTCAGCGAGATACAGGGAGCCGTCAGGCGCAAACTCCATGTCTACCGGTCGAAAGTTCAAGTCCTCTGACCAGAGCAGGTCTTGATGAAATTTAAGCTTATACCCGGTACCATCATTTATTATTTTGTGCTGCTTCGTTCCCAAAAAGCCTATAACGTTATTGATAATCAAATCCCCTTGTGCTTCTTCCGGAAAGTGACGGCTTGAAATGATTTCCAGACCCGAGGTAGGGCGTACTCGCTGCTCTACAAGGAGGTCTATTGATTTATCGTGGGACACACCATATAATGACTTGACCGTTCCCGGCATCATCCAGCGGATATCCGGGCTGGAGGTCACCGCAAAGAAATTCTGCCCCCATTCATCAAATATAATGCCCCAGGGGTTTGGGATGGGAAGCTGGGCGATACGTTTAAGCATGCGCCGGTTGGGATTATAACGGTAGAAGCCACCGAAGGTGCCGCGCACGGTGCCATAAGAGGTTTCCACATTGGTGTGCAGAAAGGTTCCCTCGCCCATATATATCGCCCCTGATGGATCTTCCTCATAAGCGCTGTGCGCATGGTGGGTATCGTGATCATCAAAGCCACTCAATACAATCTGTTTTTTGTCTGTCTTATCGTCACCGTCCGTATCTGTATAAAGCATTAAATTCGTGCCTTGCGATACATAAACGCCTTCCGGTGCCAGCGTAAATCCGATAGGAAGGTCCAAGCCATCGACAAAAGTTGTCTGCTTGTCTGCTTTGCCGTCGGCATCCGTATCTTCAAGGATGATAATCTTATCGTTGGGCTTATTGGAGCCTGCTTTATAGCTGGGATAACTTGGCATGACAGCAACCCAGAGGCGGCCCTTATTGTCAAAATGTATCTGGACGGGGTTGGCCAGATCAGTAAATTCTTCCTCGGAAGCGAAAAGTTCTATTTTATAGCCCGACGCCATGTGAAACTTGTCCAATGCATCTTGTCCATAGAGGTATTCGTAGCTTCCGTTCACAGCGCCATAATTTGTTTTTATTGGTGGGAGTGGATCTGTTTTCCGATCAGCCACTTGTAGTTCCATCGTTTTTCCTTCGCGCGCAGCAAGCCAGATTGCGGTATCCCTTATCGCTGTCATTTGCCGTATTTTATCAATTTCGAAAGGATAATTGTCTGGGCCGAATGGTTTATAGCGACGCCCGTATGCATGCACTCCATTAGGGATTTTAAAATCATGATGCCACATCCAGTTCTTCTCAAGGACAGCGGCATGAACCAATTCCTGATGAGCATCAATCTTAGGGTCAGGAGCTCTCTCACCAAAAACCTTATCGGCAAGCAGTATGGAAAAACGGGCATAAGCTTCATCGGTAAGCTGGGAACCGTCAATCGTCAGTGGCTCATCACTGGCTTCAAACCATTGTTTTGTGGGGGTATAGGCATTGACAAAATGTACATCGTTTTTGGCAGCGACCTCTTTCATAGCGTCTGTATACATCGCAAGATTTTTATTTTGAGTATCCCCAACCGGAAGATCATATTTTTTAGAATCTGAGAGATCCTCAAAAGCAATGGGAGAAGCTATTACCAGTTGGGGCGCCGATGTTCCATTATACTCTTGATTTAATGTATGTTTAATAAATGCATCCAATTCTGCTTTATATCTTTCCAATCGTGGTTCCCCCATAAACGATTCGCTATAGCCAAAGAATGCTATAATAATATCTGCATTGAGCTGCGTGAGCCATTCATCAGGATAAGGAAAATGACCTTCACTACCAGAATTCGTGGCTAATTCGGTCCCGGTAAAAAACTGCTCGGCGCCAGGAAATGCCCATGGTGAATTACGGGCAGCATGAGGCCTAAAGCCGGGAGTATCTCCCCCGTCGCCCATGTTTCGAATAAACAACAAACTGTCGGGATAACGTAATTGCATCTCCGTTTCGAAATGACCGAACTCCATCATCCTGGAAGGCAGATTATTGCCAATTAAAACAATGTGTGATTCTTTCTTGATTTTTGGGAC
>JBDNGW010000840.1:0-4935 GCA_041689735.1 Leeuwenhoekiella sp.
CATTTCTATGGGTTCTTTTGCCCAGCAACTGCGTTGAAAATACTCGCCATAGCTACGGCTATGTCTGCGTTTTTCGCCTTGTTGATGAACAAAATAACTGCCTATAATTCGGTCACTTTATTTCTGAACAGATCCTTAGAGTATTAACCAAAGAATTAAAATATGAAAATACTGAAAATTTATTTGTTGTTATTTTTATCATCAACGGCTTTCTGTAATGAAATCCATGTTTCAAAAAAGGGAATCGATTCAAATAATGGTTCCTTTTCAGAACCTTTTTTAACAATTCAAGAAGCCGTAAAACATGCTTTCCCAGGTGACACAATTACCGTGTATGAAGGTGTTTATAGGGAGTGGGTTAACCCTATACGAGGTGGTGAAAGCGATTCTAAGCGAATTGTTTACAGAGCGGCGCCGGGTGAAAAGGTTGAGATAAAGGGTTCTGAGCATATTACCGGATGGAAAAAAGAAAAGGGAAATGTGTGGAAGGTAACCATTCCCAATCCGTTTTTTGGGGAATATAACCCCTATAAGGATTCCATACATGGGGATTGGTTCCATGACTACGATCGAATACATCATACAGGAGAGGTATTTCTTAACGGAAAATCCTTTTATGAAATGGAAACAAAGGATAAAGTATTTAATCCCGTAGCGAATACAAAATTGATAGACCCAGAAGGCTCTACCTATACCTGGTATACTGAGAGCAATGAAAATACTACTACGATTTGGGCCAACTTCCATAAATTTAACCCCAATAAGGAATTGGTGGAAATTAGTGCCAGACCTACCTGCATCTATCCTAGTGAACCAGGTATAAATTACATTACTATTAAGGGGTTTCACATCAGTCAGGCTGCCACTCAATGGGGAGCGCCTACCGCAGAGCAAGTGGGAATGGTGGCTACCCACTGGAACAAGGGATGGATTATTGAGAACAATATTATTAGCGACTCCAAATCTAGCGGTATCACGTTGGGGAAAGAACGGGGTACGGGGCATAATGTTTGGTCTAACGACAAAGCAGTTTATAATAGAGGAGGAGCCGTACATTATATTGAAGTCGTGTTCAATGTACTAAGGAATAATTGGAACAAGGAAAATATCGGGTCGCATATTGTACGGAATAATGAAATTTTTAATTGTGGGCAAACAGGTATTTGCGGAAGCATGGGTGCCGTCTTCAGTACCATAGAAAATAATCATATTTACAATATTTGGACAAAAAGACAGTTCAGCGGTTATGAAATTGCCGGAATAAAATTGCATGCCCCAATTGATGCGACTATCAAAAAAAACAGAATCCACGATACTGGGAGAGGAATATGGTTGGACTGGATGACACAAGGTACTCGGGTGTCAAGTAATTTACTTTACGATAATGACTTAGAAGATTTGTTTTTGGAAGTAAATCATGGGCCTTTTATTGTTGATAATAATATTCTGTTATCACCTAGTGCCATCAGAACACAGTCCGAGGGTGGGGCATTTGTACAAAATTTAATTGTGGGTTCTATTAAACAGTTGGCAGAGCCCAATCGTTTCACCCCTTACTTCTTACCCCATTCTATAGATATGGCTGGTCTCAATGTTATTCTTGGAGGCGATGATAGATTTCTTAACAATATCTTTATTGGTAATAATCCCGGTATGATATCCGATTATGTTTTAGAGGATTATAACAATGCCAAACTGCCTGTATGGATAGAGGGGAATGTATATTACAATAAGGCAAGACCGTCTCAAAAAGATATTGACTTTGTCAATTCGTCAAACTTTAATCCTCAAATCGAACTAGCGGATAAAGGAAAGGATGTGTATTTAAAATTTAATTTGGATCCAGCATTCTTTAAGCATAAAGAACAATTGGTGACTTCTGAAATCTTAGGTAAAACCATTATATCGAGACAAGCTTTCAATAACCCTGATGGAACACCAATAAAGTTTGATTTGGATTATTTCGGGAATATGCGATCAAACCAAAAAATATTGGCTGGGCCCTTTGCAGGTCTAGAAGTTGAAAAGGTTGATTTGAAAATATGGTAAAAGTCTACAAATTAATTTTGAACGAAAATATATATTACAATTGAGTTAGTTGAGTTTTAAAAGAGTCGGGCACTTGGCACCGACTCTTTTTTACCTATTGCAAAACTTATAAAGCAATTTTATATACTATTATAAAAAGAGGCTTCAAGGCTGTTATTCCTATGACCACTATGGTAGTCTATGTACAATTTATCGGGTATTTATTCTTGAATTGCTATGTAAAGGGAAGTATCCAAATTATTAAAATGCCAAGGTTCCGCGACATTTTTTATGTACACCTTGATTTATAAGGTATCTCTCAGGTTCATATTTTTAATATCATCAGTGTTTGCAAAGTCTATAAACAAAGACAGTAATTATCCGTCCAAAGATGAAAAAACAAAAAGTAAAATCTATAAATAGTTACTAAGATTGTGTCTTGTGGCTACCTTTTGATGTCTTTTATTTGGATATGACACTACGGTAATTTCTGGAACGGTAGGTTCCTTGGCTCATTTTTTTGTCCTCCCTTTTGGCCTCGAAGAAACGACTTCTAATTCCCGTTTAGGATTTGTTGTTTCTAGTGCCAATATTGGGTGCATTATAAGATGTATATCTAGTGGAATCGTTAGTGAGGCCATTGGGAGAAGAAATGGTTTATTAATAGCGTCCCTACTTTTTCTTACATCTGCTATGGTATCGGTAATGCCAGAAATGGTTATAGAACCTATAAGGAAGCGGACCACACTTTTATATATTTTTTCATAATCTATAGGGGTTATTGGGGTTGGATGTTTCCTTCAGAAGCGCTCCCGGCGGTATTATTTTTATCTCTTTTGTTCTTTGTGCCAGATACTCCTCGTTCTCTAGTTCTTAAGGCCAGGACAGATGAGGCACTTAAGGTTTTGACTAAACTGAACGGAGCCAAAGAAGCTAAAAAACTTATGATCGATATTCAAGGGACGGTAGTTCACCGGTCTGGAAAACTTTTCTCCTATGGAAAATTAGTCATTCTTGTTGGAGTTTTACTCTGCGTTTTCCAACAATTGACTGGGATTAATGTAGTATTATATTACGCTCCGGAAATTTTCAAGGGTATGGGAGTAGGAACAGAAGCTTCATTATTGCAAACCATTATTGTAGGTGTTGTGAACCTGCTGTTTTCAATCGTTGCGATTCTTACCGTTGATAAGTTTGGGAGAAAGCCTTTAATGGTTATTGGCGCCCTTGGAGTGGCCTTTTCCATGTTTTGTTTGGGTGGAGTATTTTATTATAAATCAGTTGGGATATTGGCTCTAATTTCAATGTTGTTCTATGTGGCAGGTTTTGCAATGAGTTGGGGTCCCGTTACTTGGGTATTAGTTTCCGG
Source organism: Leeuwenhoekiella sp. (assembly GCA_041689735.1). Classification (GTDB taxonomy): domain Bacteria; phylum Bacteroidota; class Bacteroidia; order Flavobacteriales; family Flavobacteriaceae; genus Leeuwenhoekiella. Next base: position 3,398 of record JBDNGW010000840.1, read on the forward strand.
AATATTTCCCAATAAAATTTGCGGCAAGGCCATGGCTATCTCAACGGCCTTTGTCTGGATTACAAATTATTTGGTTTCTTGGACATTTCCATTGATGGATAAAAATAGTTTTTTAATTGAGCAATTCAATCACGGGTTTACATATTGGGTATATGGCACCATATCCATTTTGGCCATGTTGTTCGTTTTGAAGTTTATTCCAGAAACTAAAGGAATGACTTTGGAGGAAACGGAGAATCTATGGGATTCAGAAATCAACCATTCCAACTCAAAAAACACATAATTACGTGAAGTTTATATCCTTAACTACTTCATATTTAATTCTAAGTTGTATTACTTTTTAGTGTAATGTTTAAAAATGGATGATTTTTCGAAGCCATATCAATAATTGGGATAAATCTTATCCTAGAAAGAATCATTCATATTTTTAAATTACATGCTCGGACATCTTCCAAATTCGGCATTACGTACATTCTGCCCATAAAAAGATTTACAAATATTACAAATGCTTTTTTAAAATGTTATTCATCATGAATATTAATACTAAATAAGCCTATTAAACATTAACTGTATTAAAATAGTTTATTTTTTAATTAAAATAGTGGATGATGAGACTAGAATATAAAAATACCTTTAACCTATCTAATAAACTATAAATAGCAATTTTAGTATTTCAATTTGCTTTAACGATTTTACCAACTTAATACCAATATATTATGAAGGACAAATTTTTTTACACAAAATGGACTTATTTTATTTATGCACTAAGTTTCTTATGCATCATCTGTACAAATATTTTGCACGGGCAAAGTCAAGGCCAACAGTTTCAGGTTAATGGGGTAATAACAGATGAACTTGGCGGACCTCTTCCTGGGGCTAATGTTTTGGAAAAGGATACCACTAACGGTGTATCTACAGATTTTGATGGCCATTTTTCAATAGAAGTCTCTGATGAAAATGCAATTTTAGTTGTTTCATATGTTGGATTTCAAAATCAGGAAATAGCAGTAGCAGGGCAAAATAATATCGATATTCAAATGAAAGCAGATGCAGCGGCATTGGATGAAGTGGTTGTTGTGGGGTATGGGACACAGAAAAAAGTTAACCTTACCGGAGCACTTTCTACAATTAACTCTGAAGAAATTAAAGCAATCAGAACACCGAACATAGTTACAGGCCTTGCCGGAAAGCTGCCGGGATTAATGGTACAACAAGTTTCCAGTGAACCTGGTGCTTATAAAACTAATTTCAATATACGTGGTTATGGGTCACCATTGATTGTTGTTGATGGAATCGTGAGAAATGATTTTAACCGATTTGATCCAAGCGTAATAGAAAGTATTACTATTGTTAAGGATGCCACGGCAGCGGTTTACGGTGTGCAAGCAGCTAATGGTGTAATACTGGTTACAACTAAAAAGGGGACAACCACCGGTAAACCAACTATTACATATTCTAGCAATTATGAGTTTCAGAGTATTACAAACAATCAAGGACAACAAGGGGTTGGAAGTGCTTATGATTTTGCAGTACTGACC
>JBDNGW010000841.1:0-3100 GCA_041689735.1 Leeuwenhoekiella sp.
GCGGATGCCACTGTTCGCAAAACGTTATAAATCGGAAAGAAGTCAGTTTGAACAAGCTCAAGATATAAAAATCTCAGAATATCGGTATATTTCATGATTTTATAAAACCAAACTCCTGCCTACCGGAGGTACGTAGGTAGGGTTCAAAATCCCGATAGCTATCGGAATGTAAATCTAAAAGTAGTCACTTCAAACAAGCTCTTATGTCGTAAGGTAAAAACGTATCGATAATGTCACCTCAAGTGTTTTTTCCCGTAGCGATAGCGGAGGTGATAAAATGAATCAATACTGTCACCTCGAGTGTTTTTTCCCGCAACGATAGCGGAGGTGATAAAAGGTATCGGTACTGTCACCTCGAGTGTTTTTTCCCGTAGCGATAGCGGAGGTGATAAAATGTATCGAGAGGTCTCTGTACATACTAATTATTTCAAAAGCAATTTAGGGACAAGAAAAGGTCTCGATATAACTTTTCCGGTTCGTGCCTCAAAAGGAACTCGATCTGACGAACGAATCATGTTTTACCTGAGCTAAACTTTTTTCCTTTATCTATAAAAATTACCACAATAAGCATCCATTTTCACTCAAAAACCACCTATTCTTCAACCAATTTTCCACATTTTTCTTAATACGCTCCTCAATATTTCCCATATCTGATTTCACAAAATCAGTACCCGTTATATGTTCATAAAGTTCAATGTAGCGATCGGAAACCGTGCCTATATAATTATCACTCATTACAGGCGGTTCTTGACCGGGTTTTCCCTGAAAACCTTCTGCAATCAACCACTGGCGCACAAATTCTTTGGAAAGTTGCTTTTGCGGTTCACTGTTTTTTTGGCGCTTTTCATACCCTTCAGCATAAAAATAACGGGAAGAATCGGGCGTGTGTATTTCGTCAATAAGCAAGATATTTCCGTCTTTATCCTTACCGAATTCATATTTGGTGTCCACAAGTATAAGTCCGCGTTCCCGTGCTATTTCGCTTCCGCGCGAAAACAACTTTTTAGTATAATCTTCTAGAACCGGATAATCTTCCGCTGAAATAATTCCTTTTTTCAGAATATCTTCCCTGGAAATATCTTCATCGTGATCGCCCATTTCTGCTTTGGTGGCAGGGGTTATAATAGGTTCGAGAAATTTGTCGTTTTCTTGCATCCCGGCGGGCATTTGAACGCCGCAAAGAGATCGTTTTCCTTCCTTATATTCGCGAGCTGCGTGACCGGCGAGATAACCACGTATGACCATTTCCACCTTAAAAGGTTCGCATTTTTTACCTATAGCGACATTGGGATCTGGTGTGGCAAGGAGCCAGTTGGGCACCAAATCTTTAGTGTCATTCATCATTTTGGTCGCGATCTGATTTAATATTTGGCCTTTATAGGGAATTCCTTTGGGCATGACCACATCAAAAGCGCTCAATCTATCTGTGGCAATCATGACCAACAGATCGTTTTCCAACGTATAAACGTCGCGCACTTTACCTTTGTAGACTTTTTTTTGGTTTGGAAAGTTGAAATTGGTAGTTGATATAGTATTCATTTGCAGATATGAATGAGTGAAAAATGGGATTAAAACTCTTTTTTATAAGTATAGTTACAGATTCTTTAAGTTTAGGAATATCATTAGCGAGTATATTCCAAGTAGTTTTTAAATCTACCCCAAAATATTCATGAATGACCAAATTTCGCAGACCTATCATTTTAAGCCAGTGTTAAGTTATGTGTAATGTGACGTATCAGGCAATCGAGAATTTTGAGTCAGGTCGAGGCAAAAAATCAATTCATAGCCGAAGCTATGGAATTATTTTTTAACGAAGAGATGGCTCAAAAGGCGTCTTGCATTATACGACAGCTTATGCTTAACTTAACACTAAGGAATTTCAGTATATTTTTCCATAATTACAGTACCAACTCTATTACTTGCTCCACCTATAATTTCAAGTTCTCCTAAAGTAGCTTAAAACTTCATCTTGTCTATTATTAATTCATCATAAGTAACATTTGAGATAAACTCATCATTATCTAAAATGGCTTCTAAAACATGTAGTAAACGTATCCTATCACCCAATCTATCTTAGGGCTTGTAATGAAATAGCCTATACATTTTGTCTTGTTCTTTTGCACACTAACTTCGTTATAAAGCCTCGCCTTAGCTACGGCTAAAGCTATGTTTTTTGCCTCGTTACTGCACAAAATAACATTGTCAATTCTGTCCATTTTATTTTATTACAACCCCTTTCATAAATGAGTTTTTTCTCTTTATCAATAATGGGTTTTATATATTTTGAAAGCCCATTAGCTGAAACGAAATCTACTTTTTTATTCAACAAACGCACAAGGTGCAGTTTCATCTGTATAAATTCGAGTCCCACGTTTTTAGAATAATCCAGTTCTACCAGCACGTCCACATCGCTTTCCGGACATTCCTGACCCCGACCAAAAGAACCGAACAAATAAGCTCGAATAACGGGTTGGTTTTTAAAATACCCCTTTATTTTTAAGATTATATTTTAGCGTTCCGTATTAACCATTTTGAATTTCGGCTTAAGATTATCCTCCTCCCCTATTCTCGATTTCTCTGTAGGCGGCAATAACTTCTTTTACGAGTCTGTGGCGTATTACATCATTGTCATCGAGATAGACCATTGCAATACCTTTAACATCTTTGAGTATAAGAAGCGCTTCCTTAAGACCACTGATGCTCCTACGTGGTAAATCTACCTGACCGGGATCTCCGGTGATCAGGAATTTGGCGTTTTTACCCATTCGAGTCAGGAACATTTTCATCTGGGCATGCGTGGTATTTTGCGCTTCATCCAGGATAACAAAGGCGTCATCTAAGGTACGCCCACGCATAAAGGCCATGGGGGCAATCTGTATTACCCCTTTTTCAATATAAGATTCCAGTTTTTCGTGAGTGATCATATCACGCAGTGCGTCATAGAGCGGTTGCATGTAGGGATCCAGTTTTTCTTTGAGATCACCGGGCAAAAAACCAAGATTCTCACCTGCTTCAACTGCTGGACGGGTAAGTATGATCCGTTTTACCTCTTTATCCTTCAAGGCTTTTACGGCAAGTGCAACACCTGTATAAGTTTTAC
>JBDNGW010000842.1:0-2798 GCA_041689735.1 Leeuwenhoekiella sp.
CGCAGCCATAGCCGTAGCTATGGCGAGTATTTTCAACGCAGTTGCTGGGCAAAAGAACCCATAGAAATGGGCAGGTTATTTCTAAACAGATCCTTAGTAGCTATAGGTGACAATGTAACTATAGAGAATAATGAAGCAGAGACAGGTATATCTTATAGATACGCTAAAGGCACAATAATTCGCAATAACACAATGAAATCTCCTTATAAAGGAAAAGGTATTGCAATGATAGGTGGAGAGGTTGATAATAATACTATCGGGAATAATAAGATCTATGGTAATACTATAATTAACTACATGCACGGTGTCCAAGTTAGGGGTAAAGAAAATGATGTTTACAATAATACTTTTATTGATTGTGATGATGCTATTTTTTTAATGGATATTAAAAACAGTAAAATAAATAATAACACTATTAAAAGCTCTCTTCGTAGGAGTAAAGGAATTTTTGCCTATAGAACGTCTATAGAAAATAGTGAAATTTCTGATAACGAAATTGATGTAACTGGAACTGCTTTTAACTTTATTTATGTGAATGAAAAAAGGAGTGAAAAGAATTATAAAGTATCTATTAAAAGAAATACTTTTAATTCGGACTTCTATTCTAAAATATTAAATGCTCACAATTTAAATTTTGAAAATAATGACATAAATACCTCTATAAGAATTATAGATGCAGGCAATCTTACCTTTAACAATAATGGAATTGACGGTAGTAGCGATATTTATTCCCATACATTGCTCTTTAGAGGAAACAGTAAAAATGTAACTATTAATTCCAACACACTTATTGCAAGTAAGTATAAGCAAAATACATATACCGCATCTTCTCAAAATGACTCTGAAATTCGGGAATGGGACAATACATGGAAATATAAAAAGTAATAAAATTATTGTACTTATTGTCTTAAAAAAACCGTCGGGAAAATTCTCCTAGACGGTTTTTTTTGCTACTCAAAATTTAAGATTATTGTAAGGTGTAAACCAGTTGACAGCATTTAAAAAAAATAATGATTTTTTATTTAGCTCCCTAAGCCTTTTTATTAATAATTGAAATTACAGAGACAGTCCACGTTAGCAGACACATTTTGTGATTTACGAGCAAGAAGGATAAATGGGCTGATCGATTAAAACAAAATTGAACAGCTACTTGATGCTGATTACTCCAAGGCAAACATTATTATAAACAAACCTTCCTACAGTGGTCTGTTGTTATTTAAATGTTTCTTTTGCAAATTTGGTATGGATTGAGCCATATCAAGTAAAGAACCGCTTGAACGATAGTATCTCATTCAATTACTCTTGTGAAATGCACGTAGATGAAGTTGCTCCAGATTATAAAACCTTAAACAGATTCAGAACCGCACTAACGAGAACCAAAATCTCTCAGAAACCCTTAAGTTTCTTCAATGCGCATCGCATCTAGAGGCTCACAACATTAAAGTTTAAAAGCGATTCAGTGGATGCCAACATTGTAGATGCAATATAGATACCAGAGATATATAGCAAAAGCCGGTTAACTGTCGACCAAACAGAAGAAAAGGTGAACTCAATAAGGGTGTATGCAAATAGTATAAATAATGACGGCACTTGATTAAAGAAAGAGAAAATAACACTCTGGGTTAAAAAAACATCACGAGACATGGTACAACAGGAAAAGACGACATTCAGCTATGCGCAATAATACAATCGAGAAGTTCTGATGCCAGAAAACAGATCTTAAAAATGTAGCTTATCTTTTAAAGCAGTTTTTATTAGTAATTTCTTTGTTTACTAACTCAAGTTTCGCACCTATTAATTACAGGGTTTAAACGACAAAAAATAGCATGAAAACCAAGGTGAGCCCTTGGTTTTACTGTACCTTTAAGTTACCACACATAAAGTACAAAACATGCTACAACACGAAGATATCGCAAAAATCCAAGAAATAAAAGGGAAGTTCAATAAGGTTTGGCTCAGTTCGGATTATTTACGGGCACACCTGAATATTTTGGGTTTTAACAAAATAAAATGCAGGTTCGGTTGGTGTAAAAAGGCAGGTTTTTCATTCGGGGATTTGATCTCCACGCTTTTGATTCTACCCTTAATTGGAATTGACTCTATTTACGGGCTTACAACCAATAAGGACAGGGAACTGGGCAAATGCGGAAAAGATCCGTACTATCGGATCTTGGCGAATCAAAAAATCAACTGGAGGGTTTTTTTGGCCCAGTTTGTAAAGCAATATTTGTTGAAAGACGAACTTTTCACGCCTTCGGCAGATGCTACGAGGTGCCTGGTCTTTGATAACACCGATCTTTCAAAAACGGGAAAGGCCATTGAAGGGGTCTCAAAGATCTACAACCATGTATCAAAAACCTACTATTTTGGCTTCAAGCTACTTGTGGCGGGGTACTGGAATGGAAGTGTTTTTATCCCCATTGATTTCAGTCTTCACCGCGAGAGCAAAAAATCAAAATTGAAATATGGCCTGACGGCAAGGCAGCGCAGGGCCCAAAAGAATACCCCAAGGTGTGGCAGAACAGTTGCAGCAAAGAGGTACAGGGAACTCAATAAAAAGAAAACAGACCTATTGGTACAGATGTTCTCAAGGGTCGTAAAACGCAAGATCCCCGTGGACTACATTTTAATGGATTCCTGGTTTACAAGTGTAAGTTTGCTCAAAAAATTACGGGGCATCTGCAATTCGACCCACATCCTTGGAATGTATAAATACAACAGTAAAATTGAGGTCAGATCAAAGGTCAAAACATTGTCACAGCTCAAAAAACAGAAAACAAAACCGAAGCGGTGCCGTA
>JBDNGW010000843.1:0-4228 GCA_041689735.1 Leeuwenhoekiella sp.
AAGGCGGCGATCCGTTGTGGAACAAGACTATTACGCTTCAAGGAGCACTAGATGTCGGCATACCGCACTATGACCCTATCCATTACGAAAGCAAGGATAAACTTGCGCCAGAAAATTTGGTCAAAATACCAGAGGACTATCCTTATGTAGTGGATAGGATACCGTTGCCTTTCAATAATCCATGGAATAGCTGGATCCGGCCATCGGGATTGGATTTCTTAAGCGATGGACGATTGGTGATGAGCACCTACTTGGGGGATGTCTGGATCGCTAAAGGAATCGACGATGGTCTAAAAAATGTAAAATGGCAGCGTGTAGCGACCGGACTCTACGACCCCTTCGGTGTAAAGGTGGTCAAGGATGAGATCTATGTTACCTGTCGTGATCGGATCGTCCGTCTAAAAGACCTTAATGGGGACGGCGAGATCGATTTCTACGAAAGTTTCTTTGCGGACACCGATGTTTCCCGTGTTCCCATACAAGCTTTTAACTACTGTTTGCAAACGGACAGCAAGGGGAACTTACTTTATTCAAAAGGGGGGCAATATACCAATGACGATGAACCTGGCCATGTTATCCGAATAACCCCGGACGGTAAGGAGCAACAATCGCTGGCCATCGGGTTTCGTGCGCCCAACGGGGTGACAGTTGGGCCCAACGATGATATTTACGTCAGCGATAACCAGGGAACCTGGATGCCGGCCAACAAGATCAATCTTATTAAGGATGGCGGGTTTTACGGTTTTATACCAACTGTTAAAGGGCCCGGAAGAAGTGAATACAGTATGAAAGCCCCGCTTGCGGCACCGAACTATCCCGATGATATACTGCCGGAAACCTTCGACCTACCGATAATCTGGTTGCCCCAAGAATTCGACAGTTCCCCAGGTGATGGTGCTTGGACGCCAAAAGAGTGGGGTCCACTGGGAAATAGGCTTGTCCATACCAGTTATGGAAAGGGTTGGGTTTACCAAGTGGTCATGCAGAAGATAGATGGGATTACCCAAGCGGCCGTATCGGCCCTTCCGTTCCAATTTTCCGCCGGCATTCAACGGGCGCGCATCAACCCGGTGGACGGGCAATACTATGTAGCGGGTATTACGGGATGGGACGACTCATTTGCCACTAAGTACGGAAGTTTAGATCGTATACGATATACCGGGGGAGAAGGTTTTTTAATGGAAGCGGTAAAGGTGAGGTCCAATGGGATCGAGATAACTTTCAACCAAAAGCTGAATCCGGATATTGCAAAACAATTGGATAATTACAGGATAGAACAATGGAACTATCTTTGGTCCGAACGATATGGCTCGGCGAATTGGTCGGTAAAAAATCCGGAAGAGCAAGGACAGGATACCATTGTGGTAGAAGGGGTCGAAATTTCCGACGATGGCAAAAAGCTATTGCTCAGGCTATCCAAAGAAGACCTTAGGCCCGTCGATCAAATGCGTATTGTACTTTCCTTGGAATCTGAAGACGGACAGCCGTACCGGGACTCCATGTACCTTACGGTCCATAAGGTCCCGGATAACGATTCCGATACAAAGAGCTTCGATTACAAGTTGCTTTTGGGGATTATCCTGGTCGGAGCAATAATTTTAATCGGTTGGTTAATTTATCGAAAAAAATCAATTCGATAATGAGTTCATTTTAGGGGAGTAAAATAGTTGTTCCATAATAAATGTAATGAAAAGTGATATTTGGCCGACAGTTGCAAAGTCTGCTTGGAAACAACAGGATGAGTTATCAACACCAAAAGCAAATTTTAGCAAAATTGCTATCTAATATCAGCAAGTTTAATTAAACTATTGAGTTAGTCACTTAAATTCTGTATATTGTTACCAATAAAAATAAGCATTATGGAACAATTTACAGGGCAAAGTATACTAAACTTTATAAAGGAATTACCAGATGATGATGCTTGCAAGGCCTATTTGGCAAATATAAAATGGCAGGACGGTTTTGTTTGTATGAAATGTGGGCATACAAAAGGTTGTGAAAAATCTGGATATAAATATCAATGTTATGGGTGCCAACATGTTGAAAGTTCAACCGCTAACACGTTGTTCCATAAGGTTAAATTTGGATTGCAAAAAGCATTTTGTATCGTATTTGAAATGAGCACAAGCAGTAAAAGTGTTTCAAGCATACAAATGGGAAAACGATTTGATATTCGACAGGGAACAGCTTGGTATTTTATGCAAAAAGTTAGAAAAGCTATGAAAAGTAGTCAGAACTATCCTTTGTCGGAGTTGATACATGTTGATGAATTTACTGTTGGTGGAAAAGAACAGGGCAAACAGGGAAGGAGCTACGATTCAAAAAAGAAAAAGGCTGTTATAGCAATAGAATTGAGTGAAAAGCCTCAGGTCAAGCGGGTCTATGTCAGATCCATTGATGATTATTCCGCAAAATCATTAACGCCGATATTTGAAGAACACATAAGTACTACAGCACAAATTGTCACTGATAAATGGAGAGGTTACGAACCTTTAAAAAAGAAGTACAATATTGAACAGAAATTTAGTGACAACGGTAAAAACTTTAAAGAACTTCATATTATAATTATGCAATTAAAATCTTGGCTCAGAGCAATACCGACCCATGTTACCAAATGGCATATACAAGCTTACTTTGATGAATTTTGCTTTAGAATTAATCGCTCTCAGTTTAAACGAAGTATTTTCCATAAAACAATAGAAAGAATGGTCATAGCAAAACCTATTTACCATAAAGATATAAAACAGATGCTAAGTGTATAACTCAATTAAATTAATTAGTCGAGCCTTAAAAAAGGAGATTATGGCAAATTTGATTTACCTAAATGCCATTTGATTCCCGGATGGTTTTAGATCGAACATATTCTTGAGGTACGAATATGGCCAAAGAACCGTTTCCTTGAGTTTTACCATCAATTTTTTGAAGTTGAACCCTGGCGCTGCCAACATAAAGTTGATACTGTCTGAAATAACCCAAGACGAAATATAATCCCCCAAATAAACTAGCAGTAAAGGATCTAGTTTACTTTAGTTATCTCTGCATAAAATGGTTTAATATACCTGCCCTTTTCTCCTGTTATTATAGGAATAAGGTTTGATGCGCCTTTTTGGAGTTTTAGATTGTTGATTTGTATGATCCCATCAGGTATATCGTTATAACTTCTTTTAAGTTCCAGATCACCTACATTTAATATCAATTGGATATTGGATAAGGATTTTCTTCCCGAATTAATTTTAATATCGTAATATCCTGCCTCTGCTACATCTATCTCCCATCCAGCAATATCTTCGCCTAAAGCTATGTTTTTTGAAAATATAGCATCATTGAGGTTTAATACGGAAGGATTTTCGTGAACTGTTCCTACTATTGCAGGGTGTGCGTTAACGAAATTATCAGAGCTTGTCAACTCATTAAACCAAATATCCATTTCATCCTTTAATTTTTTAGCTTCCAAAGTGTTGGTACTAACAATATTGTTTTGTTCATAAGGATCTTCTAAAATGTTAAAAAGTTCAAATTCATCAATACTGCTTGTTTGTTCTGTATTTCCAACTAGTTTGTATTTATCTTTTCTAATAGAGATATTGTCATATTTTTTAGGCCCTCCTCTAACCCAACTGCGCACCATTGTACGATTGTCTAAATTAGAATTTTCATTATTTAATAATGGGATAAGACTTTTTCCGTCTATTATTCTATCTTTTGGGAGTTGCCCATTACATAAATCTGCTAGAGTAGGTAAAATATCATAATGTGCCGCAGGTGTTTTAATATCCCTATTACCTTTGAACATGGAAGGAAGTCTCCAGAAACTGGGTACCCTGACCCCTCCCTCATACACAAAAGACTTTCGCCCTCTCATACCTGCCACATAGCGGTCGTGTTGAGGGCCATTGTCTGTCATAAAAATGACCAGAGTATTGTCCTTCAACTTTAAATCTTCCAACTGCTGAAAAAGCTTTTTTAGGTTATCGTCTATATTGGAGACCATTGCATAAACCTTTCTAGCATTTTCTTTCATTTGTTCATTCATTTCAGGAAAAGGTTTCCCGTTATTTTCAAAACCTGAGGAGGGATCAATGTCTTTATATCTAGTGTCAGCAAGAAAACTACCTGTTTTTTCAAAATCGGCTTAAATTCTTTCTGAATTTTTCTCAAAAAAACTGTAAAAGATATTTCTTGCTGATTAAATTCCTTACCAAATTGGAATTTTACGTGTCAATCTAGA
>JBDNGW010000844.1:0-1366 GCA_041689735.1 Leeuwenhoekiella sp.
ACCATAATTCTTTAACGAAATCGTTTTCGTAATTGGGGCGTTTGTTGCCATAATTATCTATTTTAATAAGGTTTATAGGGCATAAAAGTAGCTATATTAAACTATAAAAATTCTTAAAATATCTACTATACAAGCATTTAACGCTTTACAAATGTATATAGCAATATTCCCCAAGAAATGATGAACAATGTGCCGCCCAACGGGGTAAGAAGTGCAATACCGTTAAAATCTATTTTTGTGGCCTCTTGGGTAGCGAGCAAATAAAGCGAGCCAGAAAAGAGAAGTACTCCAAAAAGCAACAGGTAAAATAGGATTTTCTTGCGTTTTTCAGAACAGGACAGCATTCCGCCAAGCAGTAGCAGAAGCAGGGCATGGTACATTTGATAGCGTACCCCGGTCTCAAACGAGGCGATGGCGCTGGCATCTACCAGTTTTTGCAACCCGTGTGCGCCAAAGGCACCCAGCAGCACCGCCGTACCACCAAAAATACTTCCCAAAATGAGCAATTTCCTGTTCATATTCCCTTTTTAATGACCGTTGCTTTCGCTAACTTCGTCGAGATTCATAGAGCTTGTTTAAACTGACTTCTTTTTGATTTTCAGTGTTTTGTGAACCATGGCGTTGTCTAAAAATTGGCGAATATCCCGATATTCCCAAATTTTTATACTTAGCCAGAACCACAAACTACTGAAAATCACTTTGAATTGATTTTAAACAAGATCTTACAAAAATACAATACCTTCTCATGAGAAACATACTAATTATAGGAACCGGGAAATCTACCTCTCAACTGGTAGATTATCTGCTGGAACACGCTGAAAGTGAAGAACTGCAGATCACCCTTGCTGATAAATCACTGGAACTCACCGAAAAATTGGCCGGTAACAACCCACGTGCCAAGGCCATTGCGCTTGATATCTTTCAGGAACTCCAACGCGAAGAAGCTATCGCAAACGCTGATCTTGTAATAAGTATGCTCCCAGCGAGGTTTCATATTAAAGTGGCCGAAAACTGCCTAAAATTGGGCAAAAATCTGATTACGGCCTCCTACGTTAGTGACGAGATGCAAAAACTGGATGAAGCTGTAAAGGAAAAAGGTCTTGTATTTATGAACGAAATAGGCCTTGATCCCGGCATTGACCACATGAGCGCCATGCAGATCATAGACCGCATACGGAATGAGGGCGGCAAGATACTGCTGTTTGAATCATTTACCGGCGGACTGGTTTCCCTAGAAAGTGACAGCAACCTTTGGAACTATAAATTTACCTGGAACCCGCGCAATGTTGTGCTGGCGGGACAAGGTGGCGCTGCTGAATTTATACAGGAAGGTACTTATAAATATATTCCTTACCAGCGTTTGTTC
>JBDNGW010000845.1:0-3522 GCA_041689735.1 Leeuwenhoekiella sp.
CATATCACTGGCCTCTACCGCGAGATCGCCTCGGTTCATATATTCATAAGCCCGGGCGGTTTTTAAAAGGCGTTCCAGTTCCTGCACGGGATTGTCATTATCATCAACTCGAAGGTCGATTTTATGCTCTTCCCATGAATTTTCAACGGGTTTTGAACCTACGACGATCAAGGCTGCAGATTGCCTGCCACGAATATCGCCACCCGCTTGTTGGGCAGCTTTTAATACCTCCACTACCCTTTCGGCAAGTGGTAAACTATTGTTTTTGCGGAAGGCTTCCGCCATAGCAGGAACCACTTTATCATTGAGCATCATATTGGCCTGTACCGAAAAGTTTTCTCCTACAATTTCTCCCGCAGATTCTACACATTTTGCGCCTGTATAGGCATCAGGCTTTCCGCTGGAAGCAAGAAAAGCGACCTGCCTGTAATCCCGGCCTTCATCTTCCTTTGTTAGTTTATTGAGCGCGTCTTTGGCAGACATCCCTTCTTGCATTAATTGCAATCCATTAGGCCCATAAGCTGGATTTACAAACGATTGTGTGGCTACCACGCCCACGCCGCTCTTTCCCCAAGGCACCGAAGTCCCCACCGAAAACCAGTGACTCTGTACGCCCACGGCCATCTCACCGGTAACCGAATCTCTCGCCACAATGGAGAACGTATGGGCAAAGGCTTCTTTGTCATTGTTTGTATGTTGTGCTTGAACAGTGGCAATGTAGAGCAGAAAAAGGCTGGAAAAAAGTAGATATTCTTTCATAAAGGTAGATTTTACAGTAAATATAAACGTTGTAGAACCAAATCATTGACTGTCCATATAATGATCCAACAAATGTCACCCTGTTACTAGCTATCGGATTGTATCAAGACCTAATACGTAATCTATTTGTTTTCCAACCTGGGAAGAGTTGACTAAGCATAATTATTTGCTGCCGAAGGCAGTTTTAGCATGGCCACAACTTATTTGGGATTATGTATGTTATATCAATTATTTCATGGGAATACGCTCCCGCATTTTTTCCACAATATTATACGCCGCTGGACAAATAGCTACATTTTTCAACGTTAAATTAGAGATTTGCTGAAATTTCTTACGATCGGTATGTGGGAATTCTGCGCAGGCTTTGGGACGTACTTCATAGATCATACAATAATTATCTAATCCAAGAAACGGACATGGCACTTTCTGCAAGACATAATCATTCTCTTCATCCAGCCGCAAATAGGTAGCTATAAATTGCGCTTCTTTCATTTTAAAATGCTTCGAAATCCGCGTTATATCACGAGCTGTAAATAATGGTCCGGTGGTTTTGCAACAGTTGGCGCACTTGAGGCAATCGGTTTGGGCAAATTCTTCATCATGCAAGTCCTGCATTTGATAATCCAGATTTTTTGGCGGTTTACGTTTCAGCTTTTTAAAATAGGCTGTATGCTCCTTATGCTTATCTTTGGCAAGTTGTGGCAGATTGTTTAAATGGTCTTCCATTTCGTAAAATTAAGCAATAGAGCTTGTATAAGGTCAATTCCAAATTGATTTTCAAAAGTTTAAGGTTTTGATTAAGAATAAAAATAGTTGAATATCGGTGTCTTCAGCTATTTTTATACAATGCCACGGTTTACAATCCTGATAGCTATTGGCATGGAAATCAGAAAGGAGTCCATTAAAACAAACTCTTAACACAGACTTTATGACCAAAGAAATTAAAGCCGAAAATGACGTTTTTGGTGCCGCCCTACTCGATTTTTATAAGGGTGAGAACGAAGCAGAAATCATAGTCCATTCTTCACTTACCGAAGATGATGTTATTCCCGTAGCTTATCTTTTTAGGGATTATAAAGATATGCCGCATTTAGAACAACTGGCGTTACAGGAAAGCCGCGGCAAAGTACTGGATATAGGATCCTGTTCTGGCAGTCACGCGCTTTATTTACAGGGTAAGGCAATAGACGTCACTGCGCTAGATAGTTCACCGGGTGCGATTGCTGTGGCTCAAAGGCGTGGTGTCAATAAAACAGTGTGCAGCTCGTTAATTGATTACAAAGGAGAAATCTTTGACACCATCCTGTTACTCATGAACGGTACTGGAATTTTTGAATCTATAGGCCGAACCGGGAATTACCTGCGTCATTTGCATAATTTACTGAATACGGGCGGTCAGGTTTTAATAGATGCCACAGATATTAATTATATGTTTGAAGAAGAGGATGGAAGCCGTTGGGTTGATCTTAACCGTCAGTATTATGGAGAAGTGCGTTTTCAATTAAGTTACAAAGACAAAAAATCGACTTTTTTCGATTGGTTATATTTAGATTATAAAAACTTAGAACAACTTGCCCTAAATGCTGGTTTTACTGCTCAACTTGTTGAGAAAGGACCTGATCATACCTATCTTGCCCGACTCATAAAATCCTAGCACAATGATTTCTATATTTCGTTATTGAAAATGTTTTTGGGCTTGACAATTATCTATTTTTGTCTTAAAATCTGGAAAAGATTATGCGAATCGCTTTAAATTGCCGTTACTATTCGAACATCATAACATTTAAACACTAAAACTTTAAAACAATATAGCATGCTTAAAACAAAACCCTTTCTCCTTCTCCTTTTTGCCTTTGTCATTTTTTCCTGTACCAAGGATGATGACAATACGGATCCCACCGCGGTTGATAAAACGACCAATCTGCAAACGCTGGGTTCTTCGGCACGTGACTTTTTAACGGCAGATGATTTTATAAGCATTCGTCTCGAGATTGCTTATGTACAAGGTTTTAAACCTACCAAGACTACTATTGATGGTTTGGTAACATTTTTACAGAGCCGTTGTTTCAAGCCTGCCAACATCAGTATAAAAGAAACGGTGGTAGCCCCTACCGATGATAACAAAAGCCTTAACATTGATAAAATTGTACAAATAGAAGCAGATAACCGAACCGTTTACAATACCGGTGATGAGCTGGGAGTTTGGGTGTTTTTTGCAGATAACAATTCAGATAAAGATAAAGACAACAGTGTAATTTTAGGCACAGCTTACCGCAATACTTCCTGCATTATTTTTGAAAAAACCATTAGAGATATCAACAAGACCATAACGGGTGGCAATTTATCACACATTGAGAGCACTTCGCTACATCATGAGTTCGGCCACTTATTTGGCCTTGTAGACCTTGGTACACCTATGCAAGTAGACCATCAAGATACTACTGCGGCCGATGATGGGAGCACTAGCCCAAACAGGCATTGCAATGTGGAAGGTTGCCTCATGTATTACCAGACGGTGACCGATATCTTTTCCATGGCAACGGGCGATGGCTCCATCGCCGAATTTGACGCGCTTTGCCTAGCGGATCTGAAAGCAAATGGTGGAAAATAAACCTTTTCAATTCAATCGGGTAGGAGAAACGGGATTAGTTCCCGTTTCGACCTCCCACACCACCGTACATACGGTTCTCGTATACGGCGGTTCCTTGCTTTGACATCCTTTGGATGTACAGATGTTGTTTTCAGTTATCCCGTTGGGTAATA
>JBDNGW010000846.1:0-9396 GCA_041689735.1 Leeuwenhoekiella sp.
AATGTTTTAAAGCTGTTTTTCATTCAGCCTTAGAACTTGTTTAGACCTGCCTGAGTTTCTTCTTTAGGCAGGGTCAATTCAAACTGATTTTCTCCCGATAGCTATCGGGATTACGGTTCTGGCTAAGTATTTTAAGACTACGCGGCAGAGTTCACAAAATAGTGTAAATCAGAAAGGAGTCAGTTTAAAAGAAGCTCTTAGATTACTATCTTTACAAAAAGCTTGTAATGGATGTATTAACCGGGTTGCAATGGCGCTATGCCACAAAAAAATTTAACAATACTAAAAATATCCCATCCGAAAAGATGGATATTATTACCAAAGCGTTCAATCTTACCGCCACTTCTTATGGGCTGCAGCCGGTACGTCTTCTGGTAATTAATAATAAAAAGCTTCAAAACCAACTTATGCAGCACGCGATGGGGCAAGTTCAAGTGGCTGATGCATCCCATTTACTGGTTTTTTGTATTGAAAAGGACGTAAAAGCACCCTATATACATGATTATTTTAATAATGTTAGGGACACAAGAGCTACACCAGAAAAAACCTTGGCACCGTTCCGGCAAATGCTGGCTGAAAAATTTGATGCGCAGCAAAAAGACGAAACCCGTAACTGGGCAATTAATCAAGCGTATTTGGCCATGGGAAATTTGATGACGGTATGTGCGCTTGAAGGTATAGATGCCTGTCCCATGGAAGGATTTCAGCCTGAAAAATTTGACGACGTACTGGAGTTGGCTGATTTAAATATTGCTTCTGTGCTCCTTATGCCCATTGGTTATAGGGCAGATGATGATATGTTTGCCGCTTTTGAAAAAGTAAGAAGATCTACAGAAGATACTATTATTTACCGTTAGTTTTTCTTTAAAAATAGCAAATGGTGATTGTATTAATCCGCGTTTTTAAATAAAGCCTTCAAACATTTATGCATATTTACACCTTGAAGTGCCAAAATAATCAAATAAATTAAAAATCTAATCTTCTCGTTCGTTTATGCAGACACTGAAGAAAGTTGGCACTTTTGACACTAAAAACGACTTAAATTATAAAAAATTCAGGTTAAGAAATCGACCTAAATTAAGTCAACAACGGTCTTATTAGGCTATTTTTTGAAGATTAATAGGAGAAAATCATCGTTTTTAGACCAAAACTAATTTTATATCGGTACTCTTTAATAACGTACACGTTCGGTTATTTCAAGTCCGTAACCTTCTATACCTACCCGTTTTGTAGATTCCGAATTAGATAACAGTCGCATTTTTGAGATCCCTATATCATGTAGGATTTGAGCGCCTATGCCAAAATCCTTATTGTCCATACGTATTTTGGGTGCTTGTGCCATTCCTTTAGACTGCAGGCCTTTAAGTTCTGAAAGGCGGCTGAGTAGGAGGGAAGAGGCATTTTCCTGATTTATAAAAACGATAGCGCCTTTACCCTCTTCGTTGATCGCGTTAAACATATCATCCAGCAGTTCATCTGCATTATGGGTAAGCGTTCCCAGAATATCGTTATTGACAAAAGTGGAATTCATACGCACCAGCACGGGTTCATCAGGTTGCCATTCTCCCCTGGTAAGTGCCAAATGTATTTGATCATTTGTGGTCTGGGCGTATGCACGTAGGCGAAAAGTGCCAAAACGCGTCTTGACCTCAAAGTCTTCTTTTTTTGAAATAAGCGAATCATGTTGCATCCTGTACGCCACCAGATCTTCTATGGAAACAATCTTGAGATCAAACTTTCTTGCCACTTCCTGTAGGTGCGGTAAACGTGCCATGGTACCATCTTCATTCATTATCTCCACGATCACACCGGCTGGTTTAAGACCAGCAAGACGTGCGAAATCTATTGCCGCTTCGGTATGGCCGGTTCTTCTCAAAACGCCGCCCTGTTTCGCTTTTAGAGGAAAAATATGGCCGGGACGACTCAAGTCCCAAGGTTTTATATTATCATCCACAAGTGCATTTATTGTTCTTGCCCGGTCTGAAGCGCTGATGCCCGTAGTCACGCCTTTGCCCTTAAGATCTACTGAAACGGTAAAAGCTGTTTCCATAGGATCTGTGTTGGTACCCACCATCATGTCCAACTTTAATTCTTTACAGCGTTCTTCGGTAATTGGGGTGCATATGAGTCCGCGGCCGTTTGTGGCCATAAAATTGATCACTTCTGGAGTGGCCATTTCAGCGGCAGCTAGAAAATCGCCTTCATTTTCGCGATCTTCATCATCTACCACAATTATCACTTTTCCAGCTTTTATATCGGCAATCGCTGCGGTAATTTTGTTGAGTTGTATGGGTATGGAAATACTTTCGGTATGCATGGCTCTATTTTTCTTTGCAAAGATAAGCTTTTGCTATTTCTTCGTTTTTACACCTGCTATTTTGCGGAATAGTTTTTTTATGGGGTCTACTATGCTATCTATGTCAAACAAACCTTGATCTGTAGTCGCTCTATACGTCAAATAAGCACCCAACGGAAAAAGGATCAAAGTACTCAACCAGCTCGCTATCCAAGCGGGCAAACTGCCGTCTTCTGCACTGTTTTTTGCAAAAATACCTATGAAATGGTAAGTGAGAAAGAGCACCACGCCAACCACAATGGGAAGGCCCAGACCGCCTTTGCGTATTATCGCACCCAGTGGTGCGCCTATAAAGAAAAGGACGATACAGCCCACGGCGAGTGTAAATTTCTCATGCAAAGCAATCTCGTATTTGCTGAGACTTTTAACGCGCTGACTATTATCCGCCTTTCTGCTCTTAATATAACTGATTGCTGAAGTGGCGCTTGTTTTGGCAAAATCAAGGATCTGACGGCTATTTTCTTCGGAAAAATTGGCGAGAATATCCTTCTTTGCTTTTTTGACCGTATCCGTTTTAATTCGGTTTATGTAGGTGCTGTCAAGTTCCCTTAATTCGGTGCGGCGAACTTGCGTACGGCCGGTTTGCTCTAAGTATTTGCTGTACTGTGACGATAAATCCACAAGTGTATCGTTAAGCTCGTTAAAATTGAGCATCGTGTAGGCATTGTCTATGCTTTTTTCGTCCATATCAACATTGCTCAGTTCGGCGATATCTATATTTATGGTATAGGTTTTAAAGTAACTTTTTACGGAGGGCATGCGGTCCCGCTTGCGGTAATCTTTTTCCTCGATCTCATTGTAATAATTACCGTCCATGAGTTTTAAGGAAAGTATATTGTCATCACCAGCACTTATCAGCTCCCCTTTTTTTGATTTTATAACCGTATAATTACCCACGCGGTTGGGGTCTTTCTCATAAATGATCACATCATCCAGAAATTGATCATTATCGCCAGATTTATCGGCAATTTTTATGGTGTACAAATCACCTATGGAATTGTACTGTCCCTTACTGAGCGCCATAGCAGGCTTCATTTTGGCGATATTCCGGCGTAGGTTAAGGGATTCAAATTCTGCCGCGGGAATCACATAATTCGCAAATAAGAAAGACATGCCGGCCAGAATGACTATAAAAATAGTAAGGCCACGCATGGCGCGCTGCAGTGAAATGCCGGATGATTTCATTGCTGCAAACTCATAGTTTTCGGCAAAACTACCGAAAGTCATTATGCTGGAAAGTAAAACCGTCAATGGGAGCACCAGCGTAACAAGACGTGGTGAGAAATATATCAAGAACTTGATAATGATCATAAAATCAAGGTCTTTTCCCGCTAAATCTTTAATATAAAGCCAGACCGTTTGCAGTACAAAAATGAACATCAATATAATAAATGTGCTCAGGAAGTTTTTTATAAAGCTTACGAATATGTAACGGTCCAGTATTTTCAAAGGCTTAGTCTAGACGGTTTATATAATACCCTGGATATTTTTTTTCGTCGAAGACAAATAGGTTTGAAGCCACCGGTTGGTCCGTCTTAAAACTGTTCACGGTAATGGTGATTTTTGTGCCGTTTTTTTGTGACATTATAAGTCTGTAAATGTGTTTGGTCTGTGCATCTACGCCAAGCAAAGCCTCTTTGATCTCACTGTCAGAATCTTTGGGCAGTAATTTTACATACTGAATCTTTCGGCCGTTAACGTCTTGATCTATATCCCATTTGTAGGTGTATCCTTTATTAAAAAAGGTCAGCATTTTCGATGGGGTGATCGCGTCGTCATCATCAGGATTTTGTGAACTTATAGTGATTTCTTCATCTTCAGGAACGATAGTGTAGAGTTTTTGATCATCATAGATCTGAGTGGTTCCCATTAAATTGAGCCTGTATTTTTCGCCCATTAAAGTCACATCACCGCGCGTTTCCTGATTAACGCCTTGTGCTTCATTGGTCAGTGCATATTTAAAATCTATGTAAATATGTTCGTAGCTTTTTACCTTCTGCGAGACTTCGTCAAGAAGTTCCTGAGCCTTACCTTCCTGAGCATATCCGGATATTCCCGTGAAAAGTAACGCAAGAAATAAATAAAGTGGTTTAATAATCTTCAATGTGGTCATTATTGGTTTTTTAAGAGTTCGTCTAGTGCAGCGAGATCTGTAACGAGTACCTGCCGGGCTTTGCTGCCTTCAAAAGGGCCTACAATACCTGCAGCCTCAAGCTGATCTACAATACGCCCTGCGCGGTTGTAGCCCAACTTTAATTTACGCTGTAGGAGGGAAGCACTGCCCTGCTGGGCGGTGACAATAACCTCTGCGGCATCTTTAAAAAGTGCATCGCGATCACTGGCATCTATATCAAGACTTGTGCCACCTTCCTCGCCAGAATATTCGGGTAATTCATATGCGCTGGGATATGCTTTCTGGGAACCAATGTACTCTGTTATTTTCTCAACTTCTGGGGTATCTACAAATGCACACTGTACGCGTACCAGTTCATTGCCCTGCGTAAAAAGCATATCGCCGCGGCCTATAAGTTGGTCTGCGCCCTGACTGTCAAGAATGGTACGGGAATCAATTTTTGAAGTTACCCTAAACGCGATACGTGCTGGAAAGTTAGCTTTAATGATTCCTGTGATCACGTTTACCGAAGGTCGCTGGGTGGCAATAATAAGGTGAATACCTATTGCACGCGCCAGTTGGGCAAGACGCGCAATTGGTGTTTCAACCTCTTTGCCAGCGGTCATGATCAAATCGGCAAACTCATCCACGACCAGAACGATATAGGGCAGGTACTTGTGGCCGTCATTCGGGTTTAGTTTTCGTTTTTTGAACTTGGCATTATATTCCTTTAAGTTGCGCACCATGGCATCTTTGAGCAGGTCATATCGTCTGTCCATCTCAATGCACAGCGAATTTAAGGTGTGCACCACTTTGGTATTATCGGTAATGATCGCTTCATCTAAACCAGGCAATTTGGCCAGATAATGGCGCTCTATTTTGTTGAAAAGGGTAAGCTCGACCTTTTTCGGATCCACCAGGACAAATTTTACTTCCGCAGGGTGTTTTTTGTATAATAAAGAGGTCAATATTGCATTTAATCCTACTGATTTACCTTGTCCCGTAGCACCGGCCATAAGCAAGTGCGGCATTTTGGCAAGATCTACCACAAATGTTTCGTTTGAAATGGTTTTGCCCAAAGAAAGTGGCAGTTCCATTTCGGCATTTTGAAATTTCGGCGAAGCGATGACCGAACGCATGGAGACGATTCGTGCATTTTTATTAGGCACTTCAATACCTATGGTGCCTTTTCCTGGAATCGGGGCGATTATACGTATGCCTAGAGCCGCAAGGGAAAGTGCGATGTCATCTTGCAGATTTTTGATTTTGGAAATACGTATGCCCGCTTCTGGTACGATCTCATAAAGTGTAACCGTAGGGCCGACCGTAGCCTTGATATGAGCGATTTCAATTTTGTAGTTTTTAAGCGTGTCTACAATTTTGTTCTTGTTTTCTTCAAGCTCTTGTTGGTCTATGGTAATGCTCTGACCTCGCGTATAGTCTTTTAAAAGCTCTATGGAAGGAAATTTGTAATTGCTCAATTCAAGCGTAGGGTCAAATTCGCCAAAATCCTGAACCAGTTTTGAGCTCAGGTTTTCCATTACCTCTTCTTCTTCGACAGTTTCTTCGATTTCAATCGACATATCATCAGGATCCTCCTGTTTAAACTGGTCATTTACGGTCTTTTTTGAACGATTTTCACCTGTTTTACCGGTATTAGAAGTTTCCACCGTTACTTCTTCAACGGGCGGTACAATCTCGATTTTGTCTTTTATAAAGGCAGTATCATCCATTGGGATCCGCTCGTCATCACTGTCTTGATCCGCTCTAAATTCCGTAGTAAGACTTTTTTTCTGTTTTTTTACAAACGTGCCCATAACATCTGGAGTGAGCCCCCAACGCAGGACAGCATAGGCAATCGCAAAAAAGGAAAGTACCAATATAGTGCCAATGAGACCGAGGTAATCCTGTAAAAAGTCATTCATTTCTACGCCCACGCGCCCGGCTAGAATAGGAATTCCAGCACTGAAAAATCCAAGTACGATAGATAACCAGATCATTACGAGCAATCCCCAAAACCAATAGTTGCCAAGCGTTTTTTTAGGTTTGTCAAAAATATAAAAAATGCCAGAGATCGTGGTAAGAATGGCCAGCGTGAAAGCCGGAAGACCAAAACCTTCATAAATAAAAAAATGGCCTATGGCTGCGCCAAATTTATTGAGCCAGTTCTGTGCCTGCGCCTCACGTTCAGAAAAATCGTCGATAATACTTTGATCTGCCTGCCAAGTGCTAAAATAGGAAACAAAGGAAAATAGCAAGGCGATACCAAGCAGGAAGAGGAAACTCCCCAAGACTATTTTCTGTTTTTTAGAAAGGCCGGTAACTGGTTTCTTGACCGGTTTCTTTTTGGTAGTTGTGGATTTGGTCTTCTTTTTGGTCATTAAGTAGGTTGCAATAAGTGCGCAAAAATACAAATATCAAACGGAAGCTAGGAAGAAAAGTTGTGAGCGTATCATTTTTGACTGTTGTAGGTTGATTTTGACGATCTTTTATCCATTTTTAATCATTATAATTTCTTAATACCCTGCATTGAAGGTTTTAAAAAAAATTGAAAATGGATAATTTTTATAAAATGTCAAAATTTCTTCCTATGAATACTTTGACGGCTCTGTCCCAAGGATTTTTTATTTGAATGGATTTAATAATCAATCGAAGCTGTTTTAGATTTAAAGTTCAGATATCATTGAAGTCCGATTAAAAATCGCTGCGCTGGAAGAAAACAGACTGATTTAAACTAGACTTTAATGTAACTATTTACTAACCATAAAACATCCTCATTCATGTTCCCTTCCGAAAAATATTTCTGCTATTAATGGTTTAAATTAAAACCCTAATTACAGGTAACCACTTTGCTTCGCTGTTAGTGTATTCAAAAGGACTTGTCAAATTTTTGGCATTCAAAACTATTCCGTAATATACGGCCAGTAGATAAGAATGCCGGTAACAAAAGCGGCAGTTGCTGCAAAGGTCACCGCTCCCGCTGAAACGTCCTTAATATCTCCTATTTTGACATGAAATTCGGGGTGAATAAAATCGGCTATTTTTTCTATGGCGGTATTCAGTCCATCCGCAGTAAGTACAATTCCCATGGCCAGTACTTGAAAAATCCATTCCATACGGGTGATTTCAAAATAAAAACCGACTGCTGTCATTATAATGGCAATACCTGTCTGTACCTGAATGCTGGGTTCTCTGCGTATTAAAGACCAAGCTCCCCTAAAAGCAAATTTAAAGGAGCGTAACCTGTTGCGCACAAAACCACCTTGTTTAATCATGGGCGATTTAAAGCGCTGAGTGCAGCGTCATAATCTGGTTCCTTGCCTATTTCGGCTACCTGTTCGGAATAGATTACCTTGCCCTCTTCATCTAGAACAATAACGACACGTGATAGCAGCCCTTCAAAGGCGCCTTCCGTTATTTCCAAACCATAATCTACGCCAAATTTACCGGTACGGAAGTCTGAAAGATTGATTACATTCTCCAGTCCTTCCGTACCGCTAAAACGGGCTTGCGCAAAGGGAAGATCTTTGGAAATACAAAGAACAACGGTTTCTTCAAGTTCAGTGGCCTTTTTATTAAATGTCTTTACCGAAGTAGCACAAACACCCGTGTCTACACTGGGAAATATGTTCATTATTACTTTTCTTCCGGAATAATCAGCTAAGGTGGCATCTGTAAGATCATTTTTAGCCAACTTGAACTGGGGTGCCATTTTACCTTTTGCTGGTAATTCTCCAGAGGTATGTATTGTGTTTCCGCCTAGGGATATAGTTGCCATAGTTTTAGTTTTGAAAAGTAAAGTTACAGTTCTGAACCATTTTCAGCAATGAAAGTCACTTAAAATATGGTCAATGTTAAGAAAGTTTGGGGCGCTTTTAATCTCAGTCTGAAAACATAGTTAAGATTAGCGCATGAACTGTGAAGCTTTTCCAAAGTTTGAAACTTTGGAAAAGCTGATGCAGTGAAACAAAAAATACGATGTATGTTCTAAAGGTAGCTGAATTTATACTTAAAAATTGTGATATGCTACAAATAGAAATAGCTATAAGCAGGTTAAGTTCCTTATTCTCAATTTTAATTTCTGCTTACTTTTTAAGTATAATGTCCAGATAGGGATAGCAAAAGCTTTGAGGAAGATCTTTTTTTGTACTTTTTAAGAAACGAATGTAGCGTAATCCTTTGAAGCCGAGTTTAAGCATCGTGGTCTTTTCAAATTGCATCAGACTGCTTATAATCTGTAGCTCATTTAAGGGTTTTAAAGCCAATTCAAATTCATGATAACTGGCCCCTTTTCCCCATCTTAAAAATTTGAGCATTTCTTCATCATTGAGTTCCCGGAAAAGGTCTTTGAAATTATTTCTCTCGGAAAACTTAGAATAATGAAAGGCTAACTCATCAGGCAACCAGTCAAAGAATGGAAGCGCAGATGTGTGGGAATCATAGTACCACAATCTGTTAGGGGTTTCCAAAACGACCAGTAATGCATCTTCTGATAACATTTCCCAAGCTTGTTTAAGGGAAGAAATACGCTCTTTAATGGTCATGTGCTCCAGTACCGCGTAGTAAATGATAAAGTCAAAAGGTTTATCTTTAAACTTTTGTCCTATTTGATCAGCATTAAGATAGTGAAATTCAGCTTCTAGATTTGCAAACTTCAATCTGTCTTCAGCAACTTTTAAAGACCCTTCGTCTACATCTATGCCTATAACTTTAGCGCCTTGCTCGGTAAGCGCTTGGGTAGATATGCCAGTGCCACAGCCAATTTCCAGAATGCGGGCACCTTTAAGTTTCTTGAAATTGTTGAGCCAGGGCACAATCCTATTTCTGTTATAATCTAACCTAACGTGTAATTGACTCTTAATGGCCTTATCGTATTCCTGTGCTGTATGTTTTGCTTTTGTGGTACCGCGGTCCAGATAATTTTTCT
>JBDNGW010000847.1:0-4730 GCA_041689735.1 Leeuwenhoekiella sp.
AATATAGAGTCAATTTGAAGGTTTTTAAACAAGCCTAAACAGAATGTATGGTTTGTTTTTCATTCACGTAAACTAGTATTTTTTTAACAACGTTCATTCCCGCAGCAGTCAAGGCGTTTGCATAGGTGTGGATTTGATCCTGATGGCTGGCCTGTGGCGCGCCCGTTTTGTAATCTAGCAAGTAGGCATTTTGCCGTTCATCCATCTCTACTCGATCTGGGCGGAGTATATTGCCTCTATGAACCATCTCCCGTTCATTAAAAACCCGGTGCTTCTCGTTAAAGAAACCCTCCAGTTTGAGTTGCTCGATCACAGTTTGCAGTTGCGTTTTAAAATCGGCCCATTCTTCCTGTTTTATTGCTCCGCTATTCTGCGCACTTTTCAGCGCCGCTTGTATATCACTGGCATTGGGAATGCTTGCCAAAATATCATGTAAAAGATTTCCTTTATTAATGGATTCCATCCTGTTTTCATCCCAAAGGCGTTCTGCACGGGTTACGATTACCAGGTTATGGCTTTCTTTGGGGCTGCTGATCATGGAAAGCATGGTGCCTTTACTCGGTTTTTCAGCAATGATTTTTGAGTCCAATGGGCGGCCGAAGGTATAGCGCAGTTTCCCTTCCTCCCACTGCTGGGTATTGTGCAGGTAATTCACAAAAAGATCGGCAAAATTTGCGGGATCTTCATTGGGTTTTACCTTTTCAGGGATTCGGGAAATAATATGAAGTTCTTCCACTGGTCGGGTGAGTGCCACGTAAAGCATGTTAAGGCTATCCAATTGTTGCTGCTGCCGCTTCTCGTGATATAATGCTGCCGAGATTTCGTCAAGATGCAAAAGGCCTTTTTTCTGTGAAATCAAAAGTGCCTCAAAGCCTGCATAATCTGCGGGATCTGTAGGGTACCAGTTGGTCGTATCATTACCGGGATACAGGGCGCTTTCGGCAAAAGGGTAAATTACTATTGGGAACTCCAGTCCTTTCGCTTTATGTATGGTCATGATCTGTACTGCTTCGGTATGCGCAGGCGTACCTATGCTCAACACATCCCGGTTTTTATCCCACCAGTCCAGAAAACCTTGCATGCCGCTTTCGCTCTTTTGGCCAAAATCAAATACGGCGTCCAGAAAAGATTGCAGATAGGCACCGGCGTTTTGGTTAAGATCAAAATACTGTACTACATATTCTACCGCTTCATATAATGGCAACTGCTGGCAACGTTGCAGTTTAAAGGTTTCCGGGGTTCCCAATATTTCTGAAAACTCTGAAGTTTCCTTAGTTTCCGAAGGTTTATCTTTTAGCGGAAGGAAATCAAAAAGCTCCTGACCTTTCTTCGGAAGCATTTTTACATAAAAAGCGTGTGGATCGTCCAGATCTAAACGATTTTTTGCCAAATATTCCAATAACAAAATACTTATGGCCTGCGCATCAGGCTGCTGCATAAAACGCAACAGGTTAGCAATAAAACGCACTTCTGCTGACTGTGATACAAGCAGACTTTGGCTCGATATAACCGCGATCTCCTTTTCTTGCAGGTACTGCGCCAGCAATATGCCCTCAGCATTTTTGCGCACGAGAATACAGATGTCTTCTTTCTGATAACCGCGTCCCAGCGTCTGTTGCAGTATTTCGAATGTTTTTTCAAGATAGGGATCTTTGCCCTCTTCTACCGTCTGCGCCTCTATAAAAGAAATGGAAACATGGCCACCGGTGCGGTGGTTTTTACCTTGTTTGTTTCCTTTTAGGTAAATATCTTCATAAACGGGATGCTCCAGAAATCGGGCGGTTTCAGTAAAAAACTGGTTATTAAAGTCGATAATCTCCTCGTGGCTACGGTAATTGTAGTCCAAATTTACCTGAACCATATCAGGGTTCTGAAAGGGGTTATAGCCGTTAGAAAGTTTTATGAACTGCTCTGCATAACCGCCCCGCCAACGGTAAATGGCCTGCTTGGGATCGCCTACCACCATCAAACTGTTAGAAGGCTCTACGCGCTCGCCGGTACTCACTGCGTTGTCTATAAGGGGAATAAGATTTTCCCATTGAAGTATCGAAGTATCTTGAAACTCGTCTATAAAATAATGCTGGTAACGCTCCCCAAGGCGTTCATAAATAAAAGGAGTGGGCTGGTTTGTAATGTTTTTATTAATGACCTCATTAAAATCTGAAATCAGCAATAGGTTTTTATCGGCCTTAATCTGCTGCACTTCTTTATTTATGGCCTGCAATAGCGACAGGGGCGTTATCTTTTTTAACAGCTCTTGGGTAAGCGATAATTGGGTGATTTTGACCGTTATTTCACTAAAAAGGGAAGTTATTTCGCCTGCGTGGGTGTCCAAAATGTCTTTGATGTACTGCTTCTGGGTTTTTTTATAATGTGGTTGTTCGTCCATAAACTTTACCCAGCCAGAATCTGGATTAAAGGTAAAATTCCCTTCGGAAAACTTATGTAACGCATTGGGCAGGTATTTTCCGGTAAAATGTTCGGGAAGGAGTTCTTTGGAAGCAATAAAATCCAGTAGTTCTTGAGTTTGCTGAATGATCTCTTTTTCCCAGCGGGCAAGTTTTCGGTTAAGGCCTTTTTTTAGTTCGGCAAAATCCTGTAGCGACCGCTTATTGAGCAGGTCTATAAAATGCCTGTCGTTTTCGCTGAGGAGCAGGCGGGCGATATCGTAAAAGTCTCGGCTAATGTCCCAACTTTTATCGTCATCTATTTTCTCAATGGCATAATCGAGCAGTACAGGAGTAAGCAATGCATCACTGCCGGCGCGGTCTATAAGATTGTCTACAGCACGCTCCAGCACCTCGCGGGTATTGAGCTCTACTTCAAAATTCTGAGGAATTTTCAGGTCACGCGCAAAGGACCGGATAATACGGTGCGTAAAATTATCTATGGTCACAACATCAAAAGAAGCATAATCTTGTATAATATTATGAAGTATATGTTCAGATTTGATGCGTATGGCTTCAAGCGTCATCCCCGTGGTCTGCTGTACGACATTAAAAATGGCAGATTGCTCCAGGTTTTCGCCGTAGGCAAAATCTTTAAGATTTTCAATGATACGTGACTTCATTTCGGCCACGGCTTTGTTTGTAAAGGTTATGGCGAGAATTTGGCGGAACTTAAACGGACTGCTGCTGCGCAACAATATGCTAAGGTAATTGCTCGCAAGCGCGAAGGTCTTACCAGATCCTGCCGAAGCATTATAAACTGAAATTGCATGTTGTTCTTGCATCGCCCGAAGATACTAAAAAAGGAGGTGGAGCTAAATCTACAATGGGTAGTTTTGGTAGCGAAAGTAAACCTTAAGACATTTATAACAGTCACTAAACATCCATTATGCATATTTTTTGTTAACTTTGAGAAACAACTGAATATTAATCAAAAAATTATAATAAAATGGCTTTTGAATTACCGAAATTAAAATATGCATTTGACGCGTTAGAGCCCAATATTGACGCAAAAACGATGGAAATACATCACGATAAACATCATGCAGGATATACCAATAAATTAAACGCTGCTATAGAAGGAACAGATCTTGAAGGTAAATCCATAGAGAATATCTTGGGCAATTTGGATATGAAGAACAACGCGGTCCGTAATAACGGCGGCGGTTTTTATAACCACAGTTTATTCTGGGAAGTTATAGGTCCAGACGCTGGTGGAAAGCCCGAAGGCGATCTGGCAACAGCAATTGACAAAGCATACGGGTCTTTTGAAGATTTCAAATCTAAGTTCACGGAAGCTGCTGGCACACGTTTCGGCTCTGGATGGGCTTGGTTATGTGTGCATGAAGGTGGAAAAGTAGAAGTGTGCTCTACACCAAATCAGGACAACCCACTAATGCCCGACACGGGATGTGGTGGAACGCCAATTTTAGGACTTGATGTTTGGGAACATGCATACTACCTAAAATATCAAAACGAGCGTCCGAAGTACATTGAAGCTTTTTGGAATGTGGTAAACTGGAAAGAAGTTGCAACGAAATACGCTAACAATAAATAAGAAATTCTTTTTATTTTAGAATTAGAAAGTCTGGTCATTGATCAGGCTTTTTTTTATGGAATTATCTGATTTTATTAGTGTCCGGTTAAGGATTAAAGAGAAAAGATGAATGATGAAAGATGAAAGAGAAGAAAAAATTATGAATTATAATGAAAAGTGAGAAGAGAACAGAGAAAGAAGATCAAAGAAATAGGACTGATTTACTAAAGAATAAACTAAAAATACTTGGTCGTAAATAGGTGATTAAGACAAATTTTATTGATAACAATTTTTGAAATAGTTCTTATTTTAATGGTTTCAAAAGCAAAACCTGAAATATAGAAAACTTCAATTCTTTACTATCAATAGCTGGAACCCAAAATACTTGAGGATTTGTAAAAGTTTTGTTGGTTAAGAACAATCTGTTTTATAGAGGTCAATATATAGTTTTATACTTTTATACCAACAAGAATGATGTTTCGTAGTTCCTCCCTTTATTTCAAGGGCAGAGCCTGTGCCGATTGTTTATCGGATACTGATAGGCGGTGCGGTTTTCCTCGCTTTCAACAGAAAACAATCTTCAAAATACCAATTTACATAATTTCATACTTAGGATCTGTTCAGAAATAAAGTGACCGAATTATAGGCAGTTATTTTGTTCATCAACAAGGCGAAAAACGCAGACATAGCCGTAGCTATGGCGAGTATTTTCAACGCAGTTGCTGGGCAAAAGAACCCATAGAAAT
>JBDNGW010000848.1:0-1856 GCA_041689735.1 Leeuwenhoekiella sp.
AATCTGTTTCTGTTATCGCAACGCATCCCATGCCGCCCATTAGTCAGCAGGCTTTTGAAAACAGGAACAATCAGCTTCAATATATAGTGAAACACCGTCCAAACTTCAGCAAATATCTCATTGTAGTTGGCGATTTTAACACATCTTCTTTTTCAAATCAATTCAACAGATTAACGGAGCATGATTTAAGGGATTCTAGAATAGGTTTTGGCCTATTGCCCACTTGGCCTGCCGATTTTTTCCCACTTCAAACTACTTTAGATCACTGTTTAATTTCAGAAAATATAGATGTGATAAAAAGATCCACCGGAGAAAATATCGGGTCTGACCATCTTCCCATAAGCATACAATTACACTTACAATAAAATAAATTTGATTGAATTGTAATCGAATTGATCATTTACAAACTATAAAAAAGACCTGACAGGTTTTTGAAACGGGTCAGGTCTGGTCATAATTTTACGTCTGCAAGTTCCCCCCTTTGGGCCTGCCTGCCGGAAAAGGCAGGGGTTAGGGTGCCGGAATTAATCCAAATCAAAACGCACGCCCAACGACACATTGCGCTGATCTGTGGGATTATGTTTAAAAATAGTATTCAGGTCATACTTTAAATATACTGCAAAATCACCCACGCCCACATATCCCGAAAGTCCATAAATGAAGTTATTGGTATTATAATTACGTTTCAGTTTATCCTTTCGGTTATTACCGTCTTCTTCGTATTTTAATTTTTGAATGGTCAATAAATTAAGTCCGGCGTAGCCGCCTAGCCCCAGTTTAAATTTGCCGCCGGTATTGTATCGTATACGGTCTTCTTTCACCACTTTTTCCGAAGAACCGATCTCAAAGTGCAGCGGGATGACAAAATTATCAAAACGCATTTTTGATTTATCAAGATGGAGTGGAAAAGTCTCCAAGACCGTCTGGTCACCACGTTCTACGAAATACTGGTTATCTTCCATTTTTAACCCATTGAACTGAAAGGAAAAACCATAGTTTAACCGCAACCAATTGGTATTGTCAAAAACGCGGGTCTTCCATGCCCAGCCGACTTCAAAAAAGCGGCTGCCCCCTATTTTATAAGGCGAATCTTCCAGCGATTGCCCTTTTATGATGGCGTTGTTCAGCCCGGCAGCGATTATGGGTCCTGATGTGGTGCGCCTGTCATATTCCACCTCATCTTCTGAATAGTTCTTGCCCCTAAAATCGACCTTAAAAATACGGTTTATCCCAGCACCAACAGCCACTCGAAATCCGTCTTCATCAAGAGCTAAATCCTGGTCACGCTTGAGCAGTTCTATTTGATTATCTATAATTGCAATCCTGTTTTCTATATTCTTTACCGCTATCGTGGCAAAATCCATTTTTTTAATTTCAGCTTCCTCTTTGGTAATTTCGTTTGCTGCCAGTTGATTATCAATGGCACTTACCTTTTTCTTGAGCTGCTCTTTTTCGATTTCGACCACCCGTGATTTTTCGGTTTCCAATTCCTTGATCCGGTTTTGATAGGTGATCGTATCCGTTTTTTGGGGTTCCTTTTCCGTTTGTGAAAAAGCGGGCTGGCTCAATAAGCCCAAGATCGCGGTGGCCATACTTAACATAATAATTCGCATAGTGATTTGATTTAGTTTTCCCTGAAGCGTCGCCCACAAGCAACTGTGGGCAGTCGCATCAAAGAAGATTGATGAATGAATGATTGAAATGAATGATTAAAAAACTAAACCACTCTGCACTGAAAGTGCAGAGGTTTTTGAAAAAGGACTGAAAGTCCTACTATATTAGTCTCACGTATGAAAGCGTATCGAATCACTCGTATTAGATTTTTTCGCATCACTAAAGTACTGCAATGAAATTGC
>JBDNGW010000849.1:0-1615 GCA_041689735.1 Leeuwenhoekiella sp.
AGGTATCGGGTCAGTTCAAAACTGAAAACGGAGCACAGATCTATGCCGTAATACGTTCGGTAACCGATACCTGTATCAAAAATGGCCAGAACATATTGGATGCCTTTAAAACTATCGCCATATTGAAGCCTGAATAGTTACGATTTATTTTAATTATTTTAATTATTTAAGTTGTATAAATTAATATTACAATTGAATTATAAATTTTAAATTTGTGTTTTCAAAGTGTATTATATATTGGTATTCAGTTATTTGCAATTTTTTGCGCAAATTGGATATTGTAAGTCTAAATTATCGTTAATTGCGAAAAAAAAATAAAGATGTATATTTCAGAATAAGCTACTTAAAAAGTGTTTAAAAATATTTTTCAACATCAATATTTTCTTTTTGGGGGCATGACCTTCAACTAGATCAATTTTTCTTAATTTAATGTATGAATAACACCCTGCACAGCGTGATTACCGGAACAGGAACTTATCTTCCTTCTAAAAAGATCACCAACACTGATTTTTTGAATCACGAGTTCTATGAATCCGGTGGAAAAAAATTGGAAAAGAACAATCAAGATGTTATAGACAAGTTTTTCGAGATTACGACCATCACGGAGCGGCGTTATGTGCGTAATGATCAAGTAGCTTCCGATATTGCTTTTCTGGCAGCAGAAAAAGCTATTGAAGACGCTGCCATAGATCCTGAGGAACTGGATTATATCATTGTGGCGCATAATTTTGGTGATGTGAAACACGGCAGTAACCGTAGCGATATGGTACCCACGCTGGCATCACGTGTAAAATTTAAACTCAGGATAAAAAATCCTGAATGTGTGACCTATGATCTCCCTTTTGGCTGTCCCGGCTGGTTACAGGGTATAATTCAGGCAGATTATTTTATAAAATCTGGTGATGCCAAAAAAATTCTTGTTATAGGTACTGAAACCATCTCGCGTGTTATGGATCCGCATGATCGCGATAGTATGATCTATGCAGACGGGGCAGGGGCGACCATCATGGAAGTGACCGAAGAAAAAAATCAAGGTTTGTTGGCTCACAAAACCCGTTCAGATACGTATAGATATTCTGAGATGCTTAAAATGGGGAGTTCGTATAATGCCCAGAATGGTAGGGCAGATGATCTTTATCTAAAGATGAACGGCCGAAAATTGTATCAATATGCACTTGAGACCGTCCCCAAAGCTATAAAATCCTGTCTTGAAAAATGTGGATTGGATATTAGCGCGGTAAAAAAAGTACTTATTCATCAGGCTAATGGAAAAATGGACGATGCAATCTTAGATCGTCTTTATAGCCTATATAATGTAGACACGGTGCCAGAAAATGTTATGCCAATGATTATCTCCTGGACCGGCAATTCTTCAGTAGCCACAATCCCTACCTTGCTAGATCTCATTCTAAAGGATAAATTGGACGATCACCAGTTGACCAAAGGTGATATTATTGTATTTGCCTCTGTAGGCGCAGGAATGAACATAAATGCTGCGGTGTATCAATTTTAATCATTCGTGTTTGGGTATATATTTAAGACGGCTGCGTTGAAAGATATAAGATAAAAGAACAGAGATAAAAGAAAATAGAGAAAAGAGAAGAAAGAAAAGAGA
>JBDNGW010000850.1:0-5971 GCA_041689735.1 Leeuwenhoekiella sp.
CAGAATTTGTAACAGAATTAGTTTGAATTTGAGTACGAATATTTATATTCGTAGTGGCATTGAAATGATAGATTTGTTGCATAATTATTTTTATTTTCGTTAAACAAAAATAATCAACTTTTTTATCTGACCCTTTCGGGGTTGAAATGCCATCAACAATGTGGTGAAACTTTACAAGTAGGATTTAAATTCTCCTATACGATGTGTATTAACAAAAAAACCGGATAGTAAAATCCGGTTTTTTATATTTTTGGTATTGTTGTCTGATAAAAGGTATACCAATCTTCGAAAATGCATGAATAGCAAAAGGTTAAAGTTGCCAGTATTTTTCAAAGCTTTCACTTAAATCATCATAAGCAATCAATTTTAAGAAATAATCAACAATAAAAGCGTGTAAGTTTCAGACAGCAACAATTAATTCCCTTAACTCCTTTCTCCCATCTCTTATCTATTCTCTTTTTTCTACCTAAAGCGGTCTTAGGCTCCTTCTATTAACTAAGCAAGGATTTAATCTGATCTGCAAGTTCTACACCTATACGATCCTGTGCTTCATTGGTTGCCGCGCCTATGTGCGGGGAAAGTGAGACTTTGGGGTTCATGAGAACTTTAATGTCTGGCTTGGGCTCGTTTTCAAAAACGTCTAGACCGGCGAAGGCCAACTTTTTGCTTTCTAAGGCTTCCACAAGAGCGACCTCGTCAACAACGCCACCGCGAGCGGCATTTACAAGACCGGCGTTATCTTTCATCATTTCTATTTCTTTTTTACCGATCACGTATTCTTTCTGTGCGGGAACGTGCAAGGTTATAAAATCGGCTGTTTTTAAAACATCCTCTTTTGAAGTACTTTTAAGTTTAAAGTTCACTTTTTGACCGTCATAAAAATCAAGTACAATCTCTGTATTTTCGATATATGGATCGTGATAAATAACTTTCATACCTGCACCCAGTGCCACTTTTGCTGTAGCCTGACCTATACGTCCAAAACCTAAAATACCCAAGGTTTTACCACGCAATTCTACGCCCTTGGCATAAGCCTTTTTTAGATCGCCAAATTTAGAATCACCATCTAAGGGCATATTACGGTTGGCATCATATAAAAAACGCACTCCATTGTATAGGTGGGCAAAAACCAGTTCTGCAACGGAAGCCGAAGAAGATGCAGGTGTGTTGATCACATGCAAACCTTTTTCCTTGGCATATTTGACATCTATATTATCCATACCTACACCGCCGCGACCTATAAGTTTAAGGTCTGGACAGGCATCTATGAGCACTTTACGAACCGTGGTAGTGCTGCGCACCAGCAATACATCTATTTTATGTTCATTAATGTAATTGGCCAGCTGCTCCTGAGCAACATTTGTGGTGATTACTTCAAAACCTCCGTCTTGCAGCGCGTCTACGCCAGATTGGGAAATTCCGTCATTTGCTAGTACTTTCATATTCTTGGTCTCTTTATATGTTTTTTAAAAATTGGTTTTGAGGTACTTTAAAATTTATTTAAACATGCCTGTCATGCCCTGCCTGGCGTGCCTTGACAGGCAGGGTCAATTGAAAGCAATTTTCTTCTGATAGCTATCGGGAAGGATATCGAAAAGAAGTACGCCTGCCTGCCGGAGGTACGTAGGAAGGTTTAATCAAGTTTTTATGCGGTACGTTCCAGTTCGCTCATTACATCTACAAGTACGCCTACGCTGTTTAAACTAAGGGCATTGTACATAGATGCACGGTAACCACCTATACTGCGGTGTCCGTTGAGACCGCTTATACCGGCTTCTTTCAACATCTCATCGAATTTTGATTTTGCTTTCTCACTGGTTATGGTAAAGGTTGCGCTCATCGTAGAACGATCTTCTTTGGTCACATAACCTTCAAAAAGTGGGTTTAGGTCAATTTCGGAATAAATAAGGGTTGCCTTCTTATCATTTTCTTTTTCTATGCCACTTACGCCACCTTGCTCTTTAAGCCAGCGTAACGTTAACAAGGCCGTATAAACCGCAAAAACGGGCGGTGTATTGTACATACTATCTTTTTCAATATGCTGGGCATAACTCAACATGTTAGGGATAGGTCTTTTTATTTTACCCAGAATATCCTCTTTTATAACTACCAGAGTGGTACCGGCGGGGCCCATGTTTTTTTGCGCACCTGCGTAAATAAGATCAAACTTTGAAAAATCAAGTTTACGCGAAAAAATGTCACTGCTCATATCGGAAATCATAGGGCAGTCCACTTTTGGGAATTCCTTGATCTGCGTGCCAAAAATAGTGTTGTTGCTGGTGCAATGAAAATAATCCATTCCTTTGGGAACCTCATATCCTTTTGGAATGTAGTTATATTTTTTATCTTTTGAAGAACCAACTTCGACAACTTCGCCAAAAATTTTGGCTTCAGCAATGGCCTTGTCGCTCCAAGTGCCTGTATTGAGGTAGGCCGCCTTGCCTTCAAGGAGGTTATATGGCGCCATTACAAATTGCAGGCTCGCTCCACCTTGAAGAAATAATGCCTTGTAACCCTTACCTTCAAGTCCCAGTAGCTCAATGGCCAATGTGCGCGCTTCCTCCATGACCGCTATGAAATCCTTGCTGCGATGAGAAATTTCAAGAAGCGATAAATCCTGGTTGTTGAAATTGAGAATAGCATCTGAGGCTTGCGTGAGAACTTCTTGGGGCAAGATAGAGGGCCCTGCACTAAAATTATGTTTTTTCATTTGAGAATATATAGTATAAAAGAAATAGTTTTATAAAGTTAAGAATTAGGCGATCCTATAGAGAATTTGTTACTTTTTAAAGTTTAACTCTAAATTTACATTAAGATTTTTAACAATGCAAAGATGTCCAAAAAGTAGTGGAAAACTACCGATAATTCAATAAAAATGTAATAAATATGTTTAAATTTTTAATAGAAATGCAATGGTATCAACTTCATCTGCATAATCTGTCAATTGGGGTCGCTGCGCTTCACCAAAAGGAATTTCATTTTCAGTAAATCCTGAAGAAACGATACATTGTATTTGCTCCCCCTGCTCCTCAAGCTGCGTTTTTAAGGTATTAATAGTTCTATATTTTTCATAAAAAACAACGGCAATGGGGGAGGAGAGCGCAGTGTCTTTCTTTAGGATCATAAAATTATTGTCCAGCAACGACTCTAGTCCCATGAGGTAAACTGCTTTGTTATAATCGTAATTATTGACGTATTTATTATGATTAATGACCTCTTTATAGGTATACATGTGATTAAAAAAGATGTCAATATCATAATCTTCTGGAATATAGATCTTAGAAACGCTGCGACAACCCATACCATAAAATGAAAAGATATCATCTGCGAGGCCGTCCAGTTGTTCTGGAGTTTCATGACTGGTAAGTACGGCAATCCCATTTCGGTTTTTACGAATAATATGCGGTCTATCCCTAAAATAATATTCAAAATAGCGGGCGGTATTGTTGCTCCCGGTGGCGATGACTGCATCAAATGACGGCAGTTTTTCTTCGGTAAAGGTTATTTTGCCTGTAAAACCAGGTTCTATGGCGATAAGAACTTCGGCGAGATAGGGCAGCAGTTGCCTGTCGTTGCTAGATAGCTTTGCGATCACTTCATGGCCGGTAATCAGAATGCTCAAAAAGTCGTGAAAACCTACCAGCGGAAGGTTGCCAGCCATAACCACTGCTACTTTTTTGGAGGAGGATTGCTTTTCGCCATCATAGTTGACCATCCAATTTTTCAAGGAATTTTCAGTCAGGCTTTCTTCCCAGCCTTTTATGGCCAGCCTTACCATCGTTTCGGTAAACCAAGCATTATGAATATGAGCTTTATGAATATGCTCTGCGAAGCCAGTGTACCACTTATGTTCCAACATTAGTTTTTTCTCAGTAAAATCAATATCTGATTGGAAGTTACTGAGGAAACTTCCCAGTTTCGAGAATGCGGTAATTCTTTGGTTTAAAAGCATAAATGGTTTGGTAAGGTTGCGGCCAAGCCTTAATTTTGTAGGCAAATTTACGCAATTAGAAAAAGAATATACCATGGCAATCATAATAACAGATGAATGTATTAACTGCGGCGCCTGTGAGCCAGAATGTCCTAATACGGCGATTTATGAAGGTGCAGATGACTGGAGGTATTCAGACGGTACAGACCTAAAGGGAAAAGTGGTACTTCCCAATGGAAAAAATGTAGATGCTGAGGAAACACAGGAACCTATAAGTGATGAAATTTATTATATATCACCAGATAAGTGTACCGAATGTAAGGGTTTTCATGATGAGCCGCAGTGTGCCGCGGTTTGTCCAGTAGACTGTTGCGTGCCTGATGACGATCACGTAGAGTCTGAAGAAACGCTGTTAGCAAAACAGGCGTTTATGCACCACGAGTAAACTTTTATAACATATGAGTGAAAAACCCGACAAATTGCCGGGTTTTTTTGTACCCTGTTTTTACTTTACAATTAGAAATTAAATGAGAGTCTTGAGTAGTAATAAGAGCCGCTAAAACCCATTTGTACAGAATCCCAATATCCTCCACCCTCGGTCCAGTCGTCTTGTTGATCAGGATAAACGTTTAGTAGATTGTTACTACCTACCTGTAATATTAAATGGTCTGAAAGCTCAAAACCAAAAACCAGGTCTGTGACTACTTTTGGACTGTAATGATCTGTAGCACCTTTTAATAAGGCTTCATTATCAGCATATCCTAAATCAGCAGGAGTTTCAAAAACCTGAAAATCCAATAAGTTTACCTCGCTAAAACGCGTAAAAGATAAACCTGCATCAAACCAGGAACGCTCATAATTTAAGTTTAAACTCATTTTGCTATCTGGTGCAGATGCTAATAAAAATGCTTGATCACGAGCTCCGAAAAAAGTTTGCTCATCTAAATCTCCATTTTTAACGTCTGTGATCTCCATATCATTAAAGTTTCCGGTAAAACTTGCGCTAATAAGATTTTCACCAAAACGCGTTTTATAACTTAGTACCACATCAAGTCCTTTTGTACGTGTGTCAGCTCCGTTAGCAAAAAACTGGGCAGCTTCAACACCGGGAATAGTTGTAGCATCAAAATTTCCGGTAAGGACGATCCGGTCTTTTACACTTATATAATATCCATCAATTGTTGCAGAGAATGCGTCTATCGTTGTCGTAAATCCCAAGGCTGCATTTAAAGCAGTTTCTTCTTTTAAAGGTCCAATACCGAAAGATGCAGTCACCGGACTGTTATTAGGAGATAGAACAGATTCTAAAGCATTACCACCTACAAAGTTGGTAAAACGAAGATTGTAATAAATTTGCGCTAGGGAAGGAGCTCTAAAACCAGTACTTAACGAACCACGTAGGTTGAAGTTATCACTCAGTTTCAAACGAGAAGCCAATTTCCCGTTTATGGTGCTGCCAAAATCGCTATAATTCTCAAAACGGGCTGCTGCACTTAAAAGTAATTTTTCAGTTAAATCAAATTCTGTATCCGCATATAAAGAGACATTAGATCTGCTGCGGTCAACCTCATTAGCTGGGCTATACCCGGGAAAACCCTGAGAACCTCCCGGTCTTGGGTCTCCGGAAGCTGCGTCCACCGTTGCGTTTGTGTTAAAGGATCAATTATTAATCTTCCTGCAGTGTCATACGTACCGTAAGAGCCTTCTTCGCCGGCAAATATGATAAAGTTTTCGGTACGGTACTCTGCACCAAAAGCGATGTTCATACCTGCAAGTACATCATCATAAAATTTAGAAAAATCCAGGTTTATCGTATTTTGGTCTAAACTGTGGCCGCCTGCATCAAAATCGGTTGGAGAGAGAGTTTCAAGACTCGCATTGACCGTTCCTTTTATATACTAATGCGAATCAAGAGTTGAATATTAGTGTTATAAAAGCAGCTGCCAATCTTCCATAAATATGTAGGTTCAGACCTTTTGTCGACCTTACCTTACTGGCTTTCTGTATATCGGATTTTTCAATGATCCAACTAAACAGGGC
>JBDNGW010000851.1:0-2322 GCA_041689735.1 Leeuwenhoekiella sp.
CGATTTTATTAAAAAAATGAAGTGATTTCATCAAGAATCTTTTCCTGCTTTAAAGAGAAAGTCTTTTTCAGCTTTGCTCAAACTGTCATAACCGCTCTGGCTGATTTTATCCAGAATATCATCGGTTTTCCGCTGTTGTTCGGATTTTGATGGTTTAGGCGATGTTTTTTCATCCTTTTTAGCCGTATTAGAGTTGCGATATACCGTTTTCATATTCGATGATTTCTCCTTCTTTTTAAA
This sequence comes from Leeuwenhoekiella sp., assembly GCA_041689735.1. GTDB lineage: Bacteria > Bacteroidota > Bacteroidia > Flavobacteriales > Flavobacteriaceae > Leeuwenhoekiella. The sequence goes on from JBDNGW010000851.1 coordinate 241, forward strand.
AGATGAGGTAACGCCGTCCGCCATACGCTCCCAACCAGCGCCTATATCATTGCCCTTTAGCAATTGCCTTGCGTAGGCAAAGCCAAAAATCGCACCGCCCAGATGCGCTATAAGTCCGCCAGCATTGGCAGAACTGGGCATCTGTATAAGGTCGGAAAGCAATACAAAAACCGCAATGTGCCATAACTTTACATTGAAAAAGAATACGCGCACCTCCGTATTGGGCGAATAGGTCGCAATAAAGATCATGATCGCCCGCACCGCGGCAGAAGCGCCAACAAGAACGGCAGTCTCCTTTGCGCCTTCAAAAACCGGAAACAGGTTGTAGGCAAAAATAAAAAGAGCGCCGCCAGAGATTGCACCCAAGAAATAAATGGTCAAAAAACGCTTTCCCTGGAATAAATTCATGATTATGGTACCGAACCAGTAAAGAATGAGCATGTTCCAGAAAATATGCCAGAAACCAGCATGCAGAAAAGCATAGGTAACAATACTCCAAGGTTGGAGAATGAATTCACCCAAAGAGGAGGGCAGACTAAACAACCTCGATACCTCCGCGGAATTTAACTTAAAGATCCACGGTATGATGAGAAAACTCAAAAACACCAGCACGTTGACCAAGATAAGTTTGATCAGCACATTTGCCGTTTTAAACTGATAGCTTAAATTACTTGTGTCCATCTAATTCCAGCGTTTATCATTAAAACTGTTCCTTTTCCAGTACCAGATCATTATAAAGCCAAAGATCGCGCCACCCAAGTGAGCAAAATTGGCAATATTCTGACCAAAAAGTGAAAAACCGGTCACACCAGAAAAAAGATCCAGCAACAAAAGTCCCGGTATAAAAAACTTGGCTTTTATGGGAATGGGTACGAAGATAAGAAACAATTCTACATTGGGAAACATCATCCCAAATGCCACCAGTACCCCATAAATCGCTCCCGAAGCACCTACTGCGGAAGTGGAATATGCCTGTATCATTCCCTGAACCTTATCTGCCGCTTCAATACTGGGGTATGAATACTGACCTGTCCTCCTGATCCCATCAAAGGCTTTGCTTAGTACTTCCTGTATTTCGGTAGGGCTAAAACCGGCACTTATCAAGGCGTCATAACCGGCCTGATAATGGTAATATCCCACCAATGTATGAATAAGTGCAGCTCCCAGACCGGCCGAAAAATAGAAAAATATAAACTTTTTCTGACCCAATAACTGCTCTACTGGCCCACCAAAGGCCCAGAGCGCGTACATATTGAACAGAATGTGAAAAATACTGTTCTGATCGTGCATGAACATGTGCGTAATGGGTTGCCACAATTCAAAATTGGGGTTCTCTGGAAACCAGAGCGAGAACATTGCAAAGGCTTGCGGCACGACAAACATGGTCCCCAGATAGAAGATCACATTGGCAATTAAAAGTACTTTTACGGTATCGGTAATTCTTCCCATTAGGGGCTTTTTTTAATGAGCGCTAAATTTTCTATCCAGTTCATCCACCGTCAGGGTAATGAACGTTTTTTTATTAAAGGGCGAGAAATCGGGTTCCTTACAGGCAAATAACGTATTGACCAGATGGTCCCGTGATGCCTCATTAAGACTTTCCCCCGGCCGTACCGCCATACTTTTTGCCATACTTTTTGCCAGTACATCAGTCTGGCTGAACCCTGCACCGGGCACTTCATGCTGCACATCATCCAGTAATTGCTCCAGTACAATGCTTACCTCGCTCTCCTGAATGCTTGAAGGAATTCCTGAAATCTCTACAATATCCTGCTCAGAAATATCAATAACGAAACCAGTATTCTCCAGGGATTCTTTAAGCTGCGCAAAAATAGCAATTTCGGAGGCGTTAAAATCCAACCGGAGCGGAAAAAGTAGCTGCTGGCTCACAGACTCTTTTACGGTGATGTTTTTAAGCAGTTCTTCATATAGGATACGCTGGTGCGCACGATGCTGGTCTATAATGAGCATCCCGCTTTTTATGGTGCTTACCAGATATTTATTGTGCAATTGATAGGTTGCCGCACCACGCGACTGTTCTGCGCCTGCGGCGGAATTGCCACGGCTTTCGCGCTCTTCAAA
>JBDNGW010000852.1:0-1245 GCA_041689735.1 Leeuwenhoekiella sp.
CCGTTTCTACTTGTTCTTTTGCTCGCCCACTGCGTTGAAAATACTCGTCATAGCTACGGCTATGCCTGCGTTTTTCGCCTTGTGGTCAAACAAAATAACTGCCTATAATTCGGTCACTTTATTTCTTAACAGATCCTTAGCGCATAAGCAATAATGACAAAAATCAAAATTTTTGCATACCAAGAAGTTCTTTTTTCTCTGTAGGCCAAATGCAACATAACTAGTTGCTGCTTTAGTTTTTTTGCCCAGTTTTTTAGTTTTTGCAATATTTTTTTCATCCTATAATTAATTGAACGGCACTCACAATCAGCAAGATTTCAATGACCAAATCCATTTTCGCTTTGGGAATTCTATTTATAATTGTTTTTCCCGCATAACTGCCTGCAACCATTGCTAAACCAGCCAAAATACCTGTCAATATGGTTTCTTGGTCTATAAGCTCGTATTTACCGTACACGATAATTTTGGTAAAGTGCATTGCCAATGCGGTAAATGCTTCACTTGAAATATATGCCAAGGGCGGTAACTTTAATCCTAGGAAGAGTACCGCCCCAATGGCTCCGGCATTTCCAATAAGTCCAGAGATAAACCCGGTCAACATTCCGCCGGAAATGAGCAGGTAATCATTCATTTTGAAAGTATATTTAAACGAAAGATTGAAAGTTCAAAATGCACTTAATGCCCAATTTCATAGAAGTTCAATTATAGGTATGGCGAATCATACTTTATGCTGTTCAATTCTGTGGAAGGGGATCAGTTATTCTATTTTAATAGTATAATAAAATGACCTCTTAAATTTTCAAAAAAGTATCCATCCTTTAATATCAGAAAAGTTTAATTATAGTTTCGAAAACTGTACTTTGAAGGTGCCTGGTAGAGCAGTGACCACTATTAGTAAATTTGAATTTTCTGATGTTTGATTTTTGGGGAAGCCTACAGAGAATTCGAGAGAACCCTTCTGAGTATAAATGGTCAATTTAAAAAGTGAATTAAAATTATGCTATGGATTACTTTATTATTGCAGCAATACTCGTTTTTATATCCGCCATATTCGGATATATCAACGTGCGGTTCTTGAAGCTGCCCAATGCCATTGGGCTCATGCTTATTACAATCGTCTTTACCCTGGCGGTATTTGCCATTAGTTATGTGGACGATACTTTATTGAATGCGGAGCGGTACATTATAAATCAAATCGATTTTAAGACCGTTCTCTTAGATATAATGCTGAGTTTCCTCCTCTTC
>JBDNGW010000853.1:0-2103 GCA_041689735.1 Leeuwenhoekiella sp.
AGAGAATACATGACCAAAAAAATGACCACAACAATCCCAATGACCACAAAATTGATAGGTTTTGAAGAGGCAAAAAAGCGTCTTAGCATAACTGGTGATCCCTTAGCGGTTAAAAATAGTGGTTTTGTAGTTTAAGAGCCAAACTGACCTCCTGCCCAAAGCAAATTTTCAAAAATAAAAACTAAAACAAGGTCCAGTTTTTATATTTTTGCTAAGCCTTTGCTCAAACACAAGTTGGACTGGCAAAAATATACTATTATGGAATGGAAAGATTTTTTTTACGGAATTCAGGATTTTTTTGTGGATTTCGCTTTTGGGCCTTTAGACTGGCTTCGCTCCTTACAAGAGGATAGTTGGTTTTTTGCAAACTCGATCAACTGGATTTTCATACTTATCATGGCCATTGCGTTTAGCTTCTGGATATTTAAACTGAACATTTTTGAGGAAGAGGAGCGTGATTATTATGCAGAATCTCACCGCGATTCTGGCAAATCAATAGAATTTTTTTTGGGTGAGGAAAAATCTACTCATTAATTCATAAAACAGGTCTAAAAGTAGATAAATTCCCTTTCTGAATTTCTTCGGAAAACAGGTTGTTTTTACCCATTTTTAGACCTTTATTGCCAAATTTTAAAGGTCGAAACCTATATCCTTACGGTAGTTCATCCCTTCAAAACTTATTTTGTCAATTTCAGCATAGGCTTTTTTAAGCGCCTGCTTAAAGTCGGAATCCAGTGCGGTTACCGCTAATACCCTTCCACCGGCGGTAACTACTTCGTTATTTTCTATACGTGTTCCTGATTGAAAAACCTGCGCGCCCTGCACGTTTTCAATTCCCGTTATCACTTTTCCCTTTTCATAGTTTTCCGGATATCCGCCCGCAACGAGCATAATTGTGGCAGCCGCTCTTTCATCAAGGTCCAGCGTGACTTCATTGAGCCTTTGCTGGCCCACTTTAGTAAAAAGCTTCACCAGATCATTTTTAATGCGCGGCAATACGGCCTCGGTTTCAGGATCGCCCATGCGCACGTTATATTCAATCACATAGGGATCATCACCTATTTTAATAAGTCCGATGAAAATAAAGCCTTTATAGGCGATTTCTTCTTCTTTTAGACCATTTATAGTGGGTTTTATGACCCGTTCTTCCACTTTTTGCATAAAAGCAGCGTCTGCAAATGGTGCCGGAGAAACAGCGCCCATACCACCGGTATTTAGACCAGTATCGCCGGCACCGATGCGCTTATAATCTTTTGCAGTTGGCAACGTGATATAATTTTTACCGTCGGTGAGTACAAAAACGCTCAGCTCTATACCGTCAAGAAATTCTTCAATCACGACTTTTTCACTGGCTGCACCAAATTTCTGGTGCGTGAGCATCTGTTCAAGTTCGTTTTTAGCCTCATCCAGATCCTTCAGGATAATCACCCCTTTTCCTGCTGCGAGTCCGTCAGCTTTTAAGACATAAGGCGCTTCCAGCGTTTCCAGAAATTTTTTGCCGGCCTCCAGACTTTTTACGGTAAAGCTGTTGTAAGCTGCTGTGGGAACGTTGTACAGTCCCATAAATTCCTTGGCACGTTCCTTACTGCCTTCTAACAGAGCACCGCGCTTTGACGGACCAATCACGTTAACGTGCTGCAGTTCTTTATCATCCTGAAAAAAGTCATAGATGCCCTGCACCAATGGCGCTTCAGGACCTACGATGAGCATTTCTATCTTCTCGCCGAGCACCAGTTTTTTCACTGCTTCAAAATCGGTGGGATCGAGGTCATAATTGATCGCGATCTCGGCTGTACCGGCGTTTCCGGGAGCCACAAAAAGTTTACTGCAGTTATTGCTTTCGGCTAGTTTATGGGCAAAGGTATGCTCGCGGCCACCGGAACCTAAAATGAGTATATGCATAATATGGAGTTCGTTTTTTTTAGATTCATCAAAATTAATTGTTTGTAACTTGCCTTACTAATTTTGTAACTATTCAGCCTATCGTTAAAAAAACATAGTTATTAACAATTTTAGTTTTGTCTTTTGTAAAAAACAGCCTTTTTGTCAACAGTTGTTGATTACCGGCCAACAACTATACACTTGATTTTTAGCGGTATTCAG
>JBDNGW010000854.1:0-2814 GCA_041689735.1 Leeuwenhoekiella sp.
ATTATAGGCAGTTATTTTGTTCATCAACAAGGCGAAAAACGCAGACATAGCCGTAGCTATGGCGAGTATTTTCAACGCAGTTGCTGGGCAAAAGAACCCATAGAAATGGGCAGGTTATTTCTAAACAGATCCTAAGTGACCCTAGACTGCCGGTTTATGCCGAACCCACACTTGAGTCTCAACAATTGTTCTCTATGGGCGACGGTGAGCTGCAATGGGTGGGAGTCAGAAATGGAGAGGCAGACGAAAACCTAGGTAGCGACATCGATAATTCGGTATCGCAATTAGGGTCCATTTATTATGAGGCGCAAAATGTCGCTGTTCCCGCAGAAGGCCTTATTATGACCTATTCGGAGTTAATGTTCATTTTGGCCGAGGCAGCAGAAAATGGGTGGATATCCCGCAACGCCAGGGATTATTATGTTCAAGGAATCACCGGATCGGTAAATTACTATAATGGGGTAGATCCTGAGACCGATATCGAACTTACCGAAGAGTATTTGTTGCAAGAGGATGTGGCCTATGCGGGCACTACGGAGGAAAAATTGGGGAAAATCGCCCAGCAGAAATGGATAGCGATGTTTTTCAATGGATTACAGAGTTGGTTTGAATGGCGTAGGACCGGTCTTCCCGAACTTGAGCCTTCTTTTGTTAATGCCAACAATGATCAGATCCCTGTCAGGTTTCAGTATCCAGTTGAACAGCAAGCCTTAAATAATGAAAACTATCAAAATGCGGTACAGCGACAAGGGGATGACAATATCAACACGAAAGTTTGGTGGGACGAGTAAGTAATGGAGCTTATAAATGCATTTAACAAACCCTTTTTAATAAAAAAACATTCACGATAATCTTTAAATTATGAAAAAAATAATCGTTTGCATATCGTTCGGTCTTTTGTTTTCATTTTGCAGCATTGCACAATCAAGATATACGGGAAAGCCATTTGCGACGCGTTCGGAAGTTATCGAAAACACGGGATGGTCGCCACTAGCCAGCCATTGGCAACCTATACGGCTTTGGATATTCTGAAGGACGGGGGAACGGCTATGGATGCCGCCATAGCTGCCAATGCCCTGCTAGGCTTGGTAGAGCCGACCGGAAATGGAATGGGGGGGGGATATCTTTGCCATAATCTGGGATGCAAAAACAAAAAAACTATACGGCTTTAACGGAAGCGGCAGGTCGCCCTCTTCCTTAAAATTAGAGTATTTTAAGAAAAACGACATGAATTCCATACCGTCGACCGGTCCATTGTCCGTTTCTGTGCCTGGATGTGTTGATGGATGGTTTCAGTTGCATGAGAAGTTCGGCAAGAAACCCATCAAGGAACTATTACAACCGGCCATTCGCTATGCGAGGGAAGGTTTTCCGGTTACGGAAGTAATTTCATTTTTATGGAAGGGATATTCGCACTCTTTGAAAAAATATGACGGTTACAGGAAAACATATATGCCAAATGGAAGGACACCGGAAAAGGGAGAAATATTCAAGAACCCTGATCTAGCCTATACACTTGAGGTTGTCGCAAATGAAGGGAGGAAGGCATTTTATAAAGGAAAGCTGGCGAAAAAAATAGTAGAAACGGTACAGCGGGAAGGCGGTTTTCTTTCCGAAGAGGACATGGCCAAACATAGTGGCGAATGGGTCGAACCAATTTCAACGGATTATAGGGGTTATGAAGTATGGGAGCTACCGCCCAATGGCCAAGGTACTGCCGTGATACAAATGCTTAATATTCTTGAAAATTACGATCTGGGTGAAATGGGCTTTGCAAGCCCTGACTATATCCATCATCTCGTAGAGGCCAAAAAATTAGCTTATGAAGATCGGTCCGAGTATTATGCGGATCCCGATTTTTCCGATGTCCCCTTGGATTTACTTATTTCAAAAAAGTATGGTAAGGAAAGAATGAAATTGATCGACTCTGATAAGGCTAGTAGAGAGTATAATCCGGGAACAATGAAGGAAGGAAGCAATACGATATATTTATCGGTAGCCGATAATGAAGGCAATATGGTTTCGTTGATTCAAAGTAATTATTCAGGAATGGGCGGGGGAATCGTTCCGGACGGGCTGGGATTTAGCCTGCAAAACAGGGGTACTTCCTTTAATTTGGAGGAGGGACATTATAATACCTATGCTCCGAATAAAAGGCCGTTCCATACCATTATTCCCGGTTTTGTTACTTTAGACGATGAGCCCTTTATTAGTTTTGGTGTAATGGGTGGGGCCTTTCAGCCACAAGGACATGTACAGGTGCTTGTTAATATTATAGACTTTGGAATGAATCTTCAAGAGGCGGGAGATGCCCCCAGGGTAAAGCATAGCGGGTCCTCCACTCCCACTGGGCATAAGATGTTGGACGGCGGTCGTGTAACTTTGGAGGGAGGTTTTGGATACGAGACTATTTTAGGACTAATTAAAAGAGGCCATCGGGTAGGTCATAGTTTAAGAGGGTATGGGGGGTATCAAGCAATTATGTACGACAAAGAGAACGGTGTTTATATAGGCGCATCGGAAAGTAGGAAGGACGGAAATGCAGCCGGATTTTAACTTTCAAAAAGTTTTACAGAAAAAGAGGGAATATAAATGAATAGAAATCCGATACAACAGAAGAAGGATACACTTCTATTTAGGGTACGTTCGATCAAAAAGTAGTTACATGACTCTTATCTAAGTGTCCACTTTTTTGTTGCAAGTCCACTATGCATGAATGCCTAAAAAATGGACTTAGGATCTGTTAAGAAATAAAGTGACCGAATTATAGGCAGTTATTTTGTTTGACCACAAGGCGAAAAACGCAGGCATAGC
>JBDNGW010000855.1:0-2056 GCA_041689735.1 Leeuwenhoekiella sp.
CATTATCGTGCATACGAAATTACTGGGAGGTGGTCAGTCAGACACCATAGATTTTGACGCTCCAGAACCTGGAACCTATGATTTTATATGTAGTTTCCCCGGTCATTACGCCTTGATGAAAGGTAAATTTATTGTAGAGTAGGTCTTTTAAAACCGCTTTTTAAATTCTAAAAATAGGCTGATTCCTTGATTATTTTCTTGGTTTTTGCCTATTTTTTACTTTTAGCGTTAAGTCAAAAATTAGCTGACATATAATGCATAGTATCTTTTGAGCCTTTACTTCGATAAAAAACAATTCCTTAGTTACGGTAATGGAATTGTTTTTAGCCTCGACCTGACTCCAAAATCTACAAATGCCTGATACGCCACATCACATTCAGCTCAACATTACTTGAATAAAAATCGAGGCCATATGATAATCTCATTATGAAAAAATGCCATCATTTATTCAGTCTTATTATATTAACATGCACTTTCCTTACCGCAAGTTCCTGTAAGCAAGGTGCCAAGAACGATACTTTGCAAATAACAAAATCTCAGGAAGCACAATATATCAAACGCGAGCTCAACCCCATACAACGGTATGAGGAGCTGCTCGTAGATGTACAGATGCAACGCATTTTTCAAGATGGAAAAACCTTTGTAGACTGTATCCCAAAAACACCTACAGATAGTATTTTAAAAAAATACAGGGAGCAGAAGGAAACCCCTTCCTTTGACTTAAAGGAATTTGTGCTTGCCAATTTTGAACTCCCAGAATCGCCCACCACAAATTTTGTTGCAGACACCACCCGAACCGCCGCTGCACACATCAACGCGCTTTGGCCTTTTCTCACCCGCAACGCAGATAAAGTCGTTCCCGGCAGCCGTATTGCACTACCCCAATAAATACATTGTCTCCGGTGGAAGGTTCCGAGAGGTTTATTATTGGGATTCCTATTTTATTCTCTTAGGTTTACGGGAAACTGGCAATGATAGTCTTATTGAGCATATCGTAGACAATTTTGCCTATCAGATAGAAAAATTTGGCTTTATACCCAATGGAAACCGCACCTATTATTTGAGCCGTTCACAGCCACCGTTTTTTGCCGAAATGGTGCAATTACTGGCTTCCATAAAAGATAAAAAAGAGACCTTTCTAAAATACAATGAACCCCTGGAACATGAATATGATTTTTGGATGGAAGGCGTAAAAAACCTGGGCGCAGGTACGGCGGAAGAACGCGTGGTGAAAATGGATGACGGCAGTGTGCTCAACCGTTTTTACAGTGATACCAGCACACCACGGGCAGAGAGCTACTATGAAGATGTGACCACCGCCGAAGAAGCTCCCCGAACGTGATGCCGAGGATATTTATCTGGATATTTGCGCCGCCTGCGAAAGTGGTTGGGACTTTAGCAGTCGTTGGTTCGCCGCGGCAGATAGTATTACAACCATTAAAACTACCCGCATTATCCCGGCAGATCTCAACGCGCTTTTGTACACTATGAAAAAAACACTGGCAACAATGAGCACATTTGCCGGTAACCAGGAGGGCGCCCAGGCGATGGAAGATGCTGCAGCCAATCGCAAAAAAGCAGTAGACCGCTATCTCTGGAATGAAAAAACCGGAATATATCAGGATTATGACCTGGATAAAAATACGTTTACCCAAGTACCTTCATTGGCGACCGTTTACCCACTTTACGCTGGTATGGCCTCGCAGGAACAAGCTGATGCGGTGGCTAACAACCTGCGTGAAAAATTCTTACAACCGGGCGGTCTAACATCTACTTTAAACGATAATTCCCAACAGTGGGATTATCCCAACGGGTGGCCTCCACTGCAATGGCTTGCCATAAGAGGCCTGGAACGTTATGATAAAACAGATCTCGCCGAGGAGGTAAAAACAAGATGGCTCGCCCTGAATGATGATGTGTACAAAAGCACCGGTAAAATGCTTGAAAAATATAATGTTGTTGACACCAGTCTCGTGGCCGGCGGTGGTGAATATCCCAATCAAGACGGTTTTGGGTGGACCAATGGCGTTTATCTCGATCTAAAAAAGAATTAGCG
>JBDNGW010000856.1:0-3400 GCA_041689735.1 Leeuwenhoekiella sp.
CTACTATTGTTACTTTTGCGCTACCTTCTTTAACAGCAAAACTTTGATCTTGAATGACTGGATCAATTAGAATTGATTTACCACCCGTTTCAGCCGTATTGGAAATCATTAAAAAAGGACTGAAAAAGGCGACAAAAAGGGTGATTATTACGTAAAATTGTCGGTTTTTTAAAAGGTTGTGCTGTTTCATAGTTAACCATTTGAACTTGTTTCTTCCCAAAAATAAACAATGTTTGTATGGGTTGCATAAATTTAGAGCGCCATTGAAAGTTCTTTTTAAATCTTACGCTAACAATTGAACATTTATAGAACTTCTTTTTATATTTCCGCCATGCAGCTTTCCGCGTATATATTTAGGATGAATTGCGCTGCATTCTCAAAATTATATGAAGCTTATGAAACGACGACATTTTGTAAAAAAGAGCACACTGGTTTATTTTTCCGCATTATTGGGTACAGATATTATTTTTGGTAACCTTTTGCCCGCAAATTACACACCCCTGGCGCTGCAAGATCCTGATCCATTTAAGCTTTTCCACAAAGATTCTCAAATGGAAATCCTCAACGACAAGCCGTGGAATATCGAGTCAAAACCCTATTTACTGAACGACGCAGTGACTCCAAATAAATTTATGTTTATCCGGAATAATGGCATTATTCCTTCAACTATTGATGTGGAAAACTGGTCGGTTCATTTTAATGGGGAATCTATTTTAAATGAAAAGACCTTTACGTTAAACGAATTAAAATCAAACTTTAAACAGTACACCTATCAGCTTGTGCTAGAATGCGGCGGAAACGGGCGCAACGAATTCAACCCGCCGGCAAAGGGAAATCAATGGTCAACAGGTGCCGTTTCTTGCGCCACGTGGACAGGAATACGCCTTAAAGATGTCTTGGATGCAGTGGGCGTAAAAGACGATGCGGTTTACATTGGTTATCATGCCGCTGATACGCATCTGAGCGGCGATCCTTCTAAAGAACCCATCTCGCGCGGGATACCCATGCAAAAAGCCTATCAGGAAGAAACCTTGCTCGCTTTTAAAATGAACGGTGAGGATATTCCGCTGGCACACGGTTTTCCGTTACGCTTGGTTGCTGGCGGCTGGCCGGCCTCGGTTTCGGGAAAATGGATCAACAGGATCAGTATTCGCGATAAAGTGCACGACGGCGCTAAAATGGGTGGAAATTCCTACCGCGTTCCCTGCAAACCTGTTGAACCAGGCGAAAAAGTACGTGATGAAGATATGTGCATTATTGAATCTATGCCCGTAAAATCTTTGATTACTTATCCAAAAACAGGTGCAATAGTAAACTTGGGGGAAACTTTAAATATAAACGGACACGCTTGGGCCGGAGAACTCGAAGTAAAAACGGTAGAGTATTCGATTGATTTTGGCGCCACTTGGTTGAAAACGCAATTGAAAAAACCAGTCAATCGTCTGGCTTGGCAGCAGTTTTCGGCAGCTGTTAAATTCCCTGAAAAAGGATATTATGAAGTCTGGGCAAAAGCGACGGATTTGCAAGGACGCAGCCAACCCATGATCGTTCCCGGCTGGAACCCGAAAGGATATTTGAACAACGCCTGCCATAGGATCGCAGTAAAAATAAGTTAATGGAAAATCAGAAAAAGAGTAAGCTCCATTTTAAAGCGAAGAGAAACTTGTTCTACGGAATAGGTTTTGTTTTTGTGTTAATGGTTGGTGTTTTTATCTATTTTTTGATAGATCCTGCGCTTTTCGTTTCTAACGCGGACGATACGGAAGAACCCATTTACGTTGACAAACCCGATAGCAAAGAAGAAGAATATAATAAAGTGACAAATGGCATCCATGTGAGAACTGGACTTATGGCAGCCGATGGTTTTATGACTGTTGTTAATAATTGCACCAACTGCCATTCTGCCAAACTGATCGTTCAAAATAGAATGAATGAAGAACGGTGGAAAGCTACTATTAAATGGATGCAGGAAACCCAAAATCTATGGGAACTTGGCGATAACGAACATATAATCGTTGATTATCTCGTTACCAACTATCCTCCACAGCAAAAAGGAAGGCGTCAAAATCTAGAGAATTTAGAATGGTATGCGCTTGAATGAAGGTCGTATATTGAAAATATGTAGATTGTATAATGCCTGACTTTGTTTTACATGAAAAACAGATCGTTTTTTTTATTAATATTATTGTCATTGTCATTTTTATTATCATTTTTATCAGAATACCATTTGATCTTGCCCAAATCTGACAATTTTGAAAACATTGATATTCCCAAATAGAATTTTATTATTAAAAAAGGCGGGATTGCGGATATAAAAACCATTCACGGTTTGCCGGTGGTTTTGAAAAAAGAAAACCTTTTTTAATTATTCGTAATAAGTGTTAAATAAGTTCTGGTCTTGCTTAATTTTCTTTTTTGGTAGGTAAATTTGGTAGCAGGTCATATTAGATAACATTATGTTAGCATATTTATGATTGTCCACTTGAACATCTAAAATAAGTTTTTGTCATGCTGAGCGCAGTCGAAGCATATATTAATAGCATTTCGACTGTGCCTGCCTACCGGCAAAGGCAGGCTTGATGTGACATAAAATACATAACATTTCCTGTTTAGGAGTAATTGCGGATATACAAGCATATTTTATACATATTCAAATACCTTTTTATTGGTTGTTGCCGTTCTTTATTTTTAAAGTAAACCAAAAAGATATTTGTACAATAAACCGATTAAAAATGCTAAGCCAAAACTCATTAATGTACCTATCAAAATATATTCGGTCAGTTTTCTATCTTTTGCCCTTGAAAGATCACTGAACCTAAAAACCGATTTAGCGGTAATGAGCAATCCTATCGCGCTCCATTGATTCAGCATAATAAAAGCAAATACAAAGAGACGTTCTAAAATTCCGATATATTTCCCTGCGCTTTTTAAGGAATCGTCGGAATTGTCTTCTATAAACCATCTGCTCAATAGGATTTTCATTAAAATTGATGACACAAAAGAGGTTAATAATATGGCAAGCACAAGTAATAACGATTCTGGAGCATACAATTTTTCGAAATCCAATCTGAATGGATGAATAATATAGACCACAATTCCAATTACGATCAAGTGCGCCAGTTGATCAACACTAAACAGTACTCTCTCGTTTATTTTGTTTTCTAGATTTAATTTGATCAAATCAATTAGCAAATGACTGACCACAATTAGTGCTATATAGGGCCAGTAAAAAAAATCAAATTGCAGTAGTACCAGAAGTGATACTAAGGATCTGTTCAGAAATAAAGTGACCGAATTATAGGCAGTTATTTTGTTCATCAACAAGGCGAAAAACGCAGACATAGCCGTAGCTATGGCGAGTATTTTCAACCTGCCTACCGGCAAAGGCAGGCGCAGTTGC
>JBDNGW010000857.1:0-2034 GCA_041689735.1 Leeuwenhoekiella sp.
ATTATATTTAAGTCGTTCTCAAAATTTGGGATCAACCGGTTGCAGGCAATTATCGTAAATTATATGGTGGCCTGCGCCGTGGGGTTTTTGCTTTATGAGCGCCCAGTTGCCCTGACTGAAATTCCCGGGCAACCGTGGTTTCTGGGTGCGCTGTTGCTTGGAGTGCTTTTTATACTCATCTTCAATCTCATGGCGGTTACTACGCAGCGTAGCGGTATCGCGGTAGTTTCCGTAGCGACCAAAATGAGCGTGGTCATCCCCATTCTTTTTGGTGTATTCTATTATAAGGATCAATTGGGGCCACTGAAACTTTTGGGGATTATACTTGCCCTGGTTGCTGTTTATTTAGCTTCGCTGAAACAAAAAAATGGACTTCAACTTAACAAGGAAAACCTCATTTTTCCCATATTGGTATTTTTGGGCAGCGGTCTTATAGATGCCAGTATTAAATTTCTGGAAGACGGTTATATCGCTAAAGAAGATGTGCCCTTGTTTTCTGCACTTATTTTTGCTGCTGCTTTTGCTGTTGGGATGACAATTCTTATTTTAAAGTGCATAACTGGGGATTTTCGGTTTCAATGGAGAAATGTGCTGGCAGGCATTGCCTTGGGCGTGCCTAACTATTTTTCAATCTATTTTCTGGTGCAGGCTTTGCGTAATGGTTGGGAGAGTTCCACCGTTTTCCTGATCAATAATGTCGGGGTCGTGATATTTTCAACCTTGGCCGCCATTCTTTTTTTTAGGGAAAAAATGTTGCCCAAAAATTGGATCGGGCTGATCCTTGCCGTGCTGGGAATTTTATTGGTAAGTTTTTCCCGTTGAAAGATGTACGGATTTAGCCAATTTTGGCTTATTTCCACTAATTTAAGTCAATCATTAACCTATGCCGTTAAACTCTAGCTAAACAGGTCTGCAAACGGTATATTATCAATTTTAAATCAATATTTTGCTTAGCGCTTGTTCGATGATAACTCAAATTGGCTTTCAGCAGTTTATGGTTTCGTCAAGATTAAAAATTTAGGGAAAACATGATATAATTCGAATTTTAGATAATGTCAAGCTTGGTTTTTGGCGGGGCAGTTATCCATTCTCAATAGCATCGGGAGGTGGAACAAATAGAAGTAAGTTTGCCAAATTTTGACATGTAGACAGGTTTAAATAAACGCTTAAAGTTCAAATTTATGAAAATATCAAATTACGTTGCTGCGCTCATCCTATTTGTAAGTTTTACCGCCTGTGGCCCTGCGGTGAGCACAATAAAGCAGGATGGCGTAGACTTGGGTAAATTCAATACGTTTGCCTATTTACCGAATACCGATATTGCCGTACCGAAGAAAAATGAGACCGATGCGGATGTAAATGAACTGGTCATAAAAACAATCAATGCTAATCTCCAAGATGCCGGCTACACTATAAATAGAAACAATCCTGATTTACTGGTTCTGGTAAGTACAAAAATAGATTTCGACAGTGAGACGATTCCGAATACTACCTATGCGAGTTACCCATATACCACGAGAGCAACCGCTGTAAGTACATATTACGGGGATTACTATTATGCTGGCTTTGCAGATTATGGCGGTATTACAGGCTATAATACAGACAGTTATTCCTATAAAGAAGGCACTGTGGTAGTAGATATTGTGGATAGGAAGACCAAAAAAAACGTATGGAAAGGCGCCAGTTCGGAAAGCCTATATGATGAGAATCAAGCGGACGCCATTGCCAATCTGGTCAATGAAATTTTCAAAAAATATCCATTGATTCAGAAGATGGATGAATAAGCTCAACTCATGCCATTTCTAATCAAGTGTTGCCCAAAAGAGTCTTAAAACAAGGAGTAAATTTTGAAAAACGATTATATCAAACTGTGATCAATCATAAAATGTTGATTTTTAAGAACATTATTTAATATTTAAAAGAAAAATATCAAAGGCCGACGGAAGGTTATTTACCTTTGAAGTAAATTTTGAATATCGATTTAACAATTTTCAGTACTTTAAATTTTGATTTTTTGCAAAAAGATAGTTACAA
>JBDNGW010000858.1:0-1668 GCA_041689735.1 Leeuwenhoekiella sp.
AAAAAACTTACCGAAAAGCCCACAATTCCATCCCTAAATCCCTGCTGGATAATGTAATGCTTAAAAAATTTCCAAAACGGTTTCACTAGGAAATGAAAGGGAGTAAGCTTGCCTGTTATTTGATCATAATCGCGTGCCTGCCAATATGCATATTTATTCAGTTTTTTCAGGTAATGATCAAGGTTCACGTAGGTATTGTGGTATAACCTGTTTTTTAGAAAACCTACATTGCCGGTGGGAATGATTTCTTCATGAACCATTTTATCCTCGTAGCGATAGCTCTTCTTGAACAAACGGATTACTTTATCATTCTGCCAGCCGCTATAGCGCACTTCTTTTCCCATAAAGTGATTTTTACGATAAATCCAGTAGGCGTTAATTTCGGGTGCGGGGTTGCTTAATATTTCAAGAATCTCATCTTGCAGCGCTGGTGTAACGCGTTCATCTGCATCCAGTAACAGAATCCACTCATTAGACGATTGCGGGATCGCCCAGTTTTTTTGGGAGGCGGGATATCCAAAATTACGCTGAACGATAAAATTAGTATATTTTTTGGCGATTGTCACCGTATCATCGGTACTATAAGAATCTACCACCATAATCTCATCCGCAAAAGCTACCGATTTTAAGGTATTCTCTATATTATGGGATTCGTTATAGACCGGGATGATCGCGGTGACCTTCTCCCTGTTTTTGGATTCTGAAAGTGTAATGGGACGTTTAATCGATTTATGTTTAAAATCACCAAGTAACCGACGCATTTGCAGACGCCTAACCAGATTTAACGGTTTCCGCTTTAAGTGGGTCTTATCCTTATGTAAAAATGCGATGGTAGCATCTACAACGCGTTTACTGGACTTTCCATCTTTGTAAGGGTGTGTGGTTTTAATATATTGCCTTATGCATCTGAGAAGATCCCTAGGTTGGGAAAGCGCCTTTTCTATGGCGGGGCCTATTGCAGAAACCTTGTGCACATCAATTAAATAGGAGCCTGGCATATTATTCTTAAACGTCACCACTGGTTTCCCCTGCATCAGGAACTCTATGAGGGCAGAGGTGGTATCTGCGAGCATCACATCGGCTTTTTTGTACAGGGGCACCAGATCTATCGTATCGCAGAAGCTGAAATTTTCGTTTTCCATTGCTTTAAATTTACGGTGCACTTCCTTATCCAATTTAGGATGTAATACCGCCAAAAATTCCCATTTATTGCTTTTAGAAAGACGTTCTATCTCTTTGACCACCGCAGTGTTCAAGGCCAGGCTGTATCGCTTGGTAAATGTTGAAGCAATTAAAACCACAGGTTTTTGATTTTTGGTCTTCATCAGAGGAAATAACGGATCTAATTTTGACCATCCTGTCTGCACAATTTCAAAACTTTTATGTTCGCTTTGCTTCTTTTTAAAAGGAACTGTGCTGGAAGGTCCCTGGGTACAGTAGAGATCAAAAAAACCACGGATTTTAAACTGGTCGGTACCTTTTCTCTTATTTGCCGGAAACCCATGAAAAACCTGAACTTTAATTCCTGGAATAAAATCTGGAACGCTATCAGTCGCGGTAAGAACAATATGGGGGTGGTAATCAATAATATCTTGAACGGTATCGCAGACGGCCTTGCTGCTGATCTGATCTTTTGAATACGCCATATCTGCAAACCACATAATGTCA
>JBDNGW010000859.1:0-2082 GCA_041689735.1 Leeuwenhoekiella sp.
AAAAACAAGAAACAAAGGAGAGTAAACTGGCGCCGAAAAATCCGCTATTTTAACCCAGTAAGAAGGTTTTCGTGCTCCGGCCCATTGCTGGCTCAAAAAACAGAAAGCCCTTATAGAGCCTTAAAACGCCTTGAATCAAATAATCGGAATAATTAGGTTTTATGTACGTTATAATGTACATTTGAATATAAATTTTATAGTTATGGAGACCACGAATGCAACGGAGCTGCGAAAGAACCTCAAAAGAAAGCTCGATGTAGTTTCAAAGGACAGGGAAACCCTTATCATACACAGGTCAGGGGAAGAGGATATCGTCATGCTCCCCATATCCGAATACAATTCCTGGAAAGAGACGATGTACCTGCTATCCACCAAGGCAAATAGAAAAAATCTTAAAAAATCCATCGAACAGGCCGAAAACGGGGATACTAAAAAAATGGAGATCGACGAGCTTTGGAAATAGTTTTTACCGTTAGGGCCCTTAAAGAGCGTGAATTTTGGAAGAAATCGGGAAACAAGACCGTTCAAAAACGCATATCCAGCCTTCTGAACGCCATACTGGAAAACCCGTACAAGGGCATAGGCAAGCCTGAGCCTTTACGGGAAAACTTATCGGGATATTGGAGCAGAAGGATTACCCAAGAACATAGACTGGTCTATAAAATCGACGAGGTCAACGATACCCTGATAGTAGTATCGATAAGGTTCCATTACTGATTTTAGGGGTATGAAGCCCATCGGGGCGAAAACGTACGCTAAGAAATTTGACCCTATCGATTGCCTTTCGCCTAAACCTACATGGCCCCTGATGGCAGCTACCCTTCCACTGGGTCTTTTTATGTAAAAAAGTGGGTCGGCCTCTTATCGAAGACCAACCCACTAAACTAACGAACAACTACTCAATGTGTTTAATGCCGTGGGCAATAACTTCCATACTCTCTCCTTTTTCCGGTTGGCAGAAGGCAACCATTTATTTTTCACGGGGTGCCCAGCCATTTGAAATTTTGATGATTAATCGATTATAATTTATATCGCTAGTTCTACCATCTTCCCCGTCTTGACGGATTCATCACAGGCAAACGCAATCCGCAGACTATCGATAGCGTCCTTTACGGGGTTCGTAAGGTCAATATCTTCCTGAATTGCCTTTAGAAAAAAACGTTGTTCCCGATTGCACAGTTCTTGATGGTCCGGTTCGTCCTCCAAATCTATCCATTTATCTTTTTTTAAAAATTCATTGTTCCCGTCAAGTTGGGCATAATGGCAACGTAGGGACTCCGTTTTCGTATGGGAAACCACCGAATCCGACTTGCCCGATGCACCAGCATTCTTGGCCACAATGGATACCGATCCATTTGGCCCTATAACATCCTTTACAAAAAATGCCGTTTCACTTATCATTGGTCCCCATCCCGCTTCGTACCAGCCAACGGAACCATCTTCAAAACGAATCTGTAACTGCCCGTAGTTATAGTTGTCCTTTGGAATGTCATTGGTCAACCTTGCACCAATAGCCGACACCTGTACTGGTTTCGAACGTGCCATTTGACACATTACATCTATATAGTGTCCGCCAGAAAACCCGTTATTTCCGATTTTCGGGGGCAAAATTCTGGTGGGCGACGTATTATTTTACTCTAAAAAATCATACATTTTAGAACGGGGTAAATTTTTGTTGGGATTTGGTGATTTTTCGCTCTTTTTTAGGCAAAATTGAGCCTACAGGGCATAACTCTCCCTTGGCCTAATTTATATCATTGAAATACAACCTTTTATCAGGCTGCTTTTTTGCTGAAGCGCGCTTCTTGCCGTTCCATTTCTTGAGCAAGGCATTGTGCACCTAATTTTCGCAGATTGTAAGCGCAGACGACCAAGCCGATATACCTTGTAAAGTGATCATATCCACGGTCAGGACATCGATCCAGCCTGCGGTGCTCCAACACATTGATGTTTGATTCCACCGCACTGTGCTTGTGGCGCAACTTCCTAAAAAGAGTTGTTTTTTCTTCCTCAGCTTCTTGTTTGGTGCACTTACCTTTCTTTGGCAGTATTACTGTGTTTATCTTTTCTGCCAATAGTTCT
>JBDNGW010000860.1:0-9439 GCA_041689735.1 Leeuwenhoekiella sp.
AAAAGAACTGCCCGGAGCCATATAACTACCGTTCCCATCTGGATCAGAAAATTTATTGATAGAATTCAGGTTAGTACGATAATTAGCATCTACCGATCCCGAAAATTGAAGTTTGGAAAACCAGGTGTTTTCTTGATCTTCTTGAGCAAGTAATAGTGTAGTGCAAAATAGCAACAGCAGTGTAGTAATTTTTCTCATATATAAAAGTTGAAATGAATAATAGATTGAGCCGTAAAACTAATATAAAAATATATTTACCCGCCTAAAATTAGGGGTTCGAATTAAATTATTATGCATAAAATAATATTAGACCCTTAAATTTATGGGGTATTTAATATAAATAGCTATTAATTATTGATATTATCATATTAAAAATGGATTTTACCGGATTTCTTCAAATTTTGACATCAAAAGACCATAGAAAAGCACTTAATTTCTTTTTCACTTATACTTTATCGCATCAACCAAATTGTATTATTGATATATAAATGATTGTTTTATTAAAAATCGGACTGCTGATATGATAAAATTGATGTGTTAATTTTAAATTAATACTGTTTTAAATCAATTATTTTAAAAATTGCGAAATAATGAAAAACACTTTGACTAATTGTATTGTGAATTCAGATTAATGAATATCTTTATAATTAGTTGATACCATAAATTGCTTAAATATGAAAGAAAAACAAGGATTGTATTCCCCCGAATTTGAACATGAAAATTGCGGTGCGGGATTTATATGTAGCCTAGAAGGAAATAAGTCTAATGATATTATACACAACGCACTTGAGATACTTGAGAAATTAGAGCACCGCGGAGCCGTTAGCAGTGATGGTAAAACTGGTGATGGAGCAGGTATACTTATAGACATACCTCACGATTTTTTTATTGAAAAATGCGATTTCGAGCTTCCCGAGGCACAGCAGTATGCTATGGGGAACGTATTTCTTCCCAGAAAAGAAAATCAGCGGGAGTATTGCAAAGCTATTTTTGAAGAACAAATAGTTGCCAAGGGATTAAGACTGTTGGGATGGAGAAAAGTACCGGTGGACGCCGGTTTTCTTGGTGCCATTGCTGCCGAAGTAGAGCCTCATATCGAACAGGTTTTTATTGGCAAGCCAGAAGCTGGTATGGAGGAAATGCAGTTTCAGGTAAAACTCTTTGCAGCGCGTAAAGTGGCAGAGCATACCATAATGAAAAGCAAACTTTCAGAACGTACTTTTTTTTACCTTCCTAGCCTTTCTACAAAGACGCTTATATTTAAAGGGCTATTAATGCCAGAGGATATAAAATATTATTATACTGATCTGCTTGATGTAAAGTTAACCACTCGACTTGCTCTTGTACACCAGCGCTTTTCGACCAATACATTTCCCACTTGGGACTTGGCGCAGCCTTTTAGGTATATGTGCCACAATGGCGAGATCAATACGCTGCGCGGAAATATACGCCGTATGCGCAGTCGTGAAGAATTGCTGCAGAGTGATCTGTTTCCTGAGGATATCAAAGAATTGTTCCCCATTGTTTTAAAAGGAAAATCGGATTCTGCCTCTATGGATATGGTAGTTGAACTGCTTTTGATGTCCGGTCGTTCTTTACCGGAAATCATGATGATGCTGGTGCCGGAAGCTTGGGAGAAACATCAGGACATGAGTGATGCGAAGAAAGCCTTTTACGAGTTCAATAGCTGTATTATGGAACCTTGGGACGGGCCGGCTTCCATACCATTTACCGATGGTGATTATATTGGGGCCATTTTAGACCGTAATGGCCTGCGACCCTCGCGATATACGGTTACCAAGACCGGTTTTGTGATCATGACTTCAGAAACGGGCGTTCTTGAACTTGATCCTGCCAATGTATCTTATCATGGCCGCCTTGAACCGGGCCGTATGTTCTTGGTCGATATGAATGCGGGGAGGATCATAAATGACGAAGAGATCAAAGAAGAAATAGTTTCACGACATCCCTACGCAAAATGGCTGGCAGAAAAGCGCGTCCATTTAAAGGATATTCCTTACCGCAATGAAGATGTAGCTAGTGACAGTACGCCATTGCACTTGCGCAAGAATATCTTTGGTTATACGAAAGAAGACATAGAAACGATTATCCTTCCCATGGTGAGCAATGCCAAAGAGCCCCTTGGCTCTATGGGTACAGATACTCCGCTCGCCGTATTTTCCAATAGGCCACAGCTGTTGTACAATTATTTTAAACAGTTATTTGCTCAGGTGACCAATCCACCTTTAGATGGTATTCGTGAAGAATTGATAACCGATCTGAGCCTTACTCTGGGAGGTGACGTCAATCTTATGGAGATCACGCCAGACTACTGTCAAAAAATACGCATCCAGAATCCAGTAATCTCAAAAGAAGATCTTGACAAAATAAAGAACAATGACTTCAAGGAGTTTAGGGTAATCACGATCCCAATGCTATATGAGATCAAACGTGGGCTTAACGGACTTGAAGCTGCGCTTGAAAATATGATAGCACAGGCATCTAAGGCGATTGATGTAGGCTATACTATTCTTATACTTTCAGATCATAATGTTAATGAAGAAATGGCTCCAATTCCTGCCTTATTAGCATGTTCTTCTATGAACAGTGGCTTGTTCAAATCTGGACAGCGCTCTAAAATGAGCTTTATAATTGAATCTGCAGAACCACGCGAAGTGCATCATTTTGCCTTATTGTTCGGTTATGGCGCAAGTGCCATCAATCCATACATGGTGAATGAAATCATTCAAGAACAGGTATCTGAGGGCAACCTGGAAAGTATCACTTTTAAAGATGCAGTCGAAAATTACAATAAAGCCGTAGGCAAAGGGGTTGTTAAGGTCATGAATAAAATAGGTATATCAACCTTAAATTCATACAGAGGGTCACAATTATTTGAAGCCTTGGGTCTTAACTCAAAATTAATCGATAAGTATTTTCCCAATACACCTAGTAGGATTGAAGGAATAGGTCTTTATGAAGTAGAGCAGGAAGTGGCCAAACGCCATGAGCACACTTTTAGAATGCATGACGTTCCCGGAAATCTTGAGTTGGAAGTGGGCGGGGAATACCGCTGGCGAAGAAATGGGGAAAAGCACATGTTCAATCCGTTGAGCATCTCTAAACTTCAGGAGGCTGTACGCAACAACAACCCGAATACGTATAAAGAATACGCCGAACTTGTAAATGAGCAGTCTAAACAACTCATGACCATTCGTGGTCTATTTGAATTTTCAAATTATGATCCCATTCCCATTGAAGAGGTAGAACCCTGGACGGAAATCGTAAAACGTTTTAAAACGGGGGCGATGTCCTATGGCTCCATAAGTAAAGAAGCACATGAAAATCTTGCCGTTGCCATGAACCGTATAGGCGGGAAGAGCAATAGTGGTGAAGGCGGTGAAGACGCAGAGCGATACTATAAAGGCGCGAACGGCGATTGGCGCAATTCTGCCATAAAGCAGGTTGCCTCGGGGCGTTTCGGCGTCACCAGTAATTACCTTACCAGCGCGGCTGAGATCCAGATAAAAATGGCACAGGGCGCTAAACCTGGTGAAGGCGGACAATTACCGGGCGAAAAAGTGAATAGATCCATCGCCAAGACCCGTAACAGTACTCCTTATGTTGGTCTGATCTCGCCACCTCCACACCATGATATTTATTCCATCGAAGATCTTGCCCAACTTATTTATGACCTGAAATCGGCCAACAGGGAAGCGCGCATTAATGTAAAGCTCGTTTCAGAAGTTGGAGTAGGCACCGTTGCAGCCGGTGTGGCCAAGGCAAAGGCAGATGTGATCCTTATTTCTGGTTATGACGGCGGTACGGGCGCCTCGCCACTTACCTCATTACGCCATTGCGGCCTTCCTTGGGAACTGGGTATTGCCGAAGCGCAACAAACCTTGGTTATGAACGACCTGCGCAGCAGGATCAGGCTGGAATGTGATGGTCAGTTAAAAACCGGTCGTGATGTAGCGGTCGCTTGTCTGCTGGGCGCTGAAGAATTCGGTTTTGCCACCGTACCTTTAGTGGCTTCAGGTTGTATCATGATGCGTGTATGCCATTTAAATACATGTCCGGTCGGAATTGCGAC
Source organism: Leeuwenhoekiella sp. (assembly GCA_041689735.1). Taxonomy (GTDB): domain Bacteria; phylum Bacteroidota; class Bacteroidia; order Flavobacteriales; family Flavobacteriaceae; genus Leeuwenhoekiella. The sequence goes on from JBDNGW010000860.1 coordinate 4,094, forward strand.
GCAAGACCCAGAGCTTAGGAAAAAGTTTAAGGGAAAACCGGAACATGTCGTGAACTATATGTATTTCATTGCAGAAGAAATGCGGGAGATCATGGCAAAACTTGGTTTTAAAACCGTCGATGAGATGGTGGGCCAAGTGCAAAAACTAGATAGGAACAAAGCCATTGAGCATTTCAAATCCAACGGCATCGACTTATCGCCCATTCTCCATACCATTGCAAGGCCAGAAGGTGTTGAAGTTTATAACACAACGACACAAGATCACCAACTTGAAAAATCAATTGACTTTGAGATTATAGAGTTAGCGCACACGGCACTTTTCCGTAAGGAAAAAACCGTCCTTGATCTTGAAATTCACAATACCGATAGGGCCGTAGGTGCCATTTTGAGCAATGAGATCTCAAAAATCTATGGAGAACAAGGCTTGCCTGACAATACGTTAAAGGTAAATTTTAAAGGATCTGCTGGGCAGAGTTTTGGAGCTTTCGCGACCAAAGGCCTGACCTTGAAAATTGATGGAAATGCCAATGATTATATCGGTAAAGGCCTTTCGGGAGCACGATTGATCGTAAAAATTCCGGAGGAATCCACTTTTGATGCGCATAAAAACGTGATTATCGGTAATGTTGCGCTCTATGGTGCTACAACCGGCGAGGCCTACTTTAACGGGATTGCAGGGGAACGCTTTTGTGTACGTAACAGTGGCGCTCATGCTGTTGTGGAAGGTATTGGCGATCATGGTTGCGAATACATGACCGGCGGTGTTGCCGTGATTCTGGGTACTACCGGAAGAAACTTTGGAGCAGGAATGAGTGGTGGTATCGCGTATATTTATGACGAATCTGGTACTTTCCGTAAAAACTGCAGTACCAAAGATTTGAATCTAGACCCCGTGACCTTAGAAGAAGACAAGGAACAATTGCACGCACTGATCACGAACCATTACAATTATACGCAGAGCCGCTTGGCGCAAAATATCCTTGAGAAATGGGAGGAGAATTTGCCCAAATTTATTAGGGTGCTTCCGGAAGAATTCCGTTTGGCGCTTATCAGACTTGAAGAAGAAGAAAAATTAATCGATTTAACAGAATAGAAAATGGGTAAAACCACCGGATTTTTAGAATATAAAAGAAAAGAAGAAGCGTACAAACCCGTACAAGAGCGCATAAAGAAATTTAAGGAATTCACGGTTCCGCTTGAAGAAAAGGAAATCAAAACGCAGGGGGCACGCTGTATGGATTGCGGCGTCCCATTTTGTCAAAGCGGTTGCCCGCTGGGCAATCTCATACCGGACTTCAATGATGCTGTGTACAAAGGAAAGTGGGAAGATGCCGGGCGTATTTTGCACAGCACCAATAACTTTCCAGAATTTACAGGTCGCTTATGTCCTGCGCCTTGCGAAGAGGCCTGCGTACTGGGAATTAATGATGACCCCGTCACTATAGAGAATATCGAAAAAAGCATTGCTGAAAAAGCTTTTGAAAATGGCTGGATACATCCAAATCCACCAAATAAGCGAACGGGTAAAAAAGTAGCGGTAATAGGTTCCGGCCCTGCTGGTATGGCGGCTGCACAGCAGCTTAATCGCGCTGGTCATAAGGTTACCGTATACGAACGGGATGAAAAAATAGGCGGTTTGTTGCGCTACGGTATTCCTGATTTTAAGATGGAAAAGTCGGTTATTGACCGTAGATTGGCCGTTTTGGAAGAAGAAGGGATCAAGTTCATCACCAATGCCCACGTAGGAAAAAATGTGGCCATTGAAGTTGTCAAAAAGGAGCACGACGCCATTGTGCTTTGTGGCGGGGCAACGGTAAAACGCGGCCTTAATATTGACGGGTCGGATTTTTACGGTGTTTTTCAAGCGATGGATTTTCTACCGCAGAATAACAGGCGTGTAGATGGACTTGTCTACAACGGGGATGATATCAAAGCTAAAGGAAAAAAGGTAATCGTAATTGGCGGTGGAGACACTGGCAGTGATTGTATAGGGACTTCCATTAGGCAGGGAGCTGAGAGCGTTCTCAATTTTGAAATTATGGAAAAAGGTACCCAAGAACGCCCAGAGCATCAACCGTGGCCGTATTGGCCTATGCGTTTACGCACCTCTCCATCACATAAAGAGGGGGCAGAACGCCATTTCAGTATTTCGACCAAAAAATTTGTTGGCGACGAACTTGGAAATCTCACCGGACTGGTCACCGTAGAAGTAGAGTGGACGAACAAACCGGGCGAGCGTTTGGAACTTTCTGAAATTCCCGGCACCGAAAAGACCTGGGAATGTGATATGGTGCTGCTGGCACTTGGGTTTACCGGTAGCGATCCTACTCTTGCAGATCAATTGGGCCTTAAAATGGATCCACGCACCAATATCAAGGCGGACAATCAAAACTATATGACCAATGTTCCCGGTGTTTTTGCCGCGGGCGATACCAGAAGAGGTCAGTCGTTAATTGTATGGGCCATTTCAGAAGGGAGGGAAGCGGCATATCATATCGACACCTACCTTATGGGAAGTTCCAACCTTCCTTTAAAAGGAGAAGGCGATCTTCCCAGGGCTTAAATTATTAGCATTTAAACAAAAAACGGTAACTAATAGTTGCCGTTTTTTTTTATGAACTTAAATTAGAGATAAGAAAAATAGGTCAGCGTGCTTGCAGGTAAAGGCAAGTTCGATTGAATTCCATAGCTATCGGAATTGCAAGAATTCTGGATTTGCTATTTGACAAGCTCCGTGAACCACACTTCGACAAGCTCAGCACAGCGCCTTGCAGGTTGGCATTCTTCTCCGACCTGCAAGGCATTCCTGTGAGGTAGGAACCTGCCTTTGCCGGTAGGCAGGCAGGTTCCTTGTAGGTCTAGTCCAGAATTTTACTTATAAAGGATGTAATTCCAATTCAGACCTACAAGGAGGTTTTCTCTCGTCCCTCGAAAAAACAACGCACTTCGACAAGCTCAGCACAACGCCTTGCAGGTCGGCAATTTTCAAAAATCACTCGAAATGACCGTTTCAGCACATAATTATAATATGTCACGCTCAGCACAACGCACTTCGACAAACTCAGCACACCGCCTTTCAGGTCGGCAATCTTCTCCGATCTGCAAGGTATTCCTGTGAGGTACGAACCTGCCTTTGCCGGCAGGCAGGTTCCTTGTAGGTCTAACCCAGAATCTTACTCCTGAAAGATGTAAATCCAGTTCAGACCTACAAGGAGGTTTTCTCTCGTTCCTCGAAAAAACAACGCACTTCGACAAGCTCAGCACAACGCCCCTTGCAGGTCACCAAAATCTTTCGAAATTACCGTTTTCAATACATGATTATAGTATGTCAAACTCAAGTTGCTTTAAATTGTAACTCAGTAAAAACCTAATTAAATAATTTCACAAATAAACGATTACACATTTAAACAAATAAACAAATTGTCAATTAAACAAGAAATCCATTATGCCAATAAAACGCAATAATACGATTCAAAGACTAGCAAGCAATTTCTCTGCGGAAAGATCAACCGGTGTGTCGAGGATTTCTTGAATAAGTTGATAAAGTTCTGGAATAACGGTTTGTGCGAGCGGAGTGTTACTGTTAAAGAGCACGCAAATACCAAGGTCTTTACTGGGATAGATTGCAATTTCATTCCTATAACTGCTTACCGCTCCACCATGATGTACCATAATTTCCACCTCTCCCGTTTTCTCCTCCTTAAACTCGTGCAAACGCCAACCCTGCGCATAATGTGAAAAAATATGTCCCGGCCAGTGCTGATAATAATGAGCGTTTCCCGTGATTTCAATTTCCGGCTTAAATACCGCTTTTAGCACGGAGTTATCGGCAACTTCTGGATTATGGCCCAATAGGAAACGCATCCATTTAGCCATGTCCACGGCACTGGCATTTATTCCACCAGCAGCAACGGCATTATAATATTTCTGGTTGATCTTTCTAGTTCGCCAGCCATGACTGGTTTTGCGATGTGGGTAGGCAATATTATTATTTGCCATTAAGGTTTTATAATCGGTAGATGCGTTTATCATGCCGAGGGGCTGAAAAATTCGTTCTTTTAAGGATAAGTTGATGGATTTACCCGAAGTTTTTTCCATAAGTATCCCAGAAAGGGCAAAAATGGCATTTTGATAACTGTACATTTCGCCAGGTTCTGAAATGGGCTTAATGTTTTTAAAGCGTTTAGCGATGTCCGATAAATCCAAACCCGCCTCAACCAGATTGGTATAACTATGATATGGCGTGCCCGAAGTATGTGACATTATTTTGGCCAAAGTAATTTTTGAAGTGTTTGCTGCAGAGCCCAATTGAAAATCATCCACATAATCTTCAATTTTGGAATCCCAGTTCAATAAACCCTCATTTACAAACATACCGGCAAGAACACCGGCAAAACCCTTAGAGAGTGACCCGAGCCTAAAAACAGTCTGCGCATTGATATTCTTTTTTAATTCGGCCTTCCGTTTACCAAAACCCCCTGAAAAAAGAATAGAATTACCCTTTACAATACTTACACCTGCACCGATAATCTCATTTTGATCCAATGCATCTTTAAAATAAGCACTTACCGCCTCCGTTATTTTCTGCTTTTTTATGGCATAAATGCGATCGTTTTTAGTTGGTTTTTTAGGGATAATCTCATTTGCTGCCCAATTATTTGCTTCTAAAGCTTCTGGTTTACCGGCGCTGGCAGTGGAAAAAATAAGTACTGTAAAAAGAAGGGCGGGCCAAGATAAAAATTTTAGGCGATGCATAAAGTTTGTTTTTTTGGGGTCATTATTTTTCGGCAAGGCCGAATTCTTAAATATTCGTTAAAATACCTTATTATTTTAAACGAACCAAATGTTCTGTATAGAATTTAAAATTTAATTTTATGCAGGCAGTCGCAGTCGATATGCTTTTTAGCTATCCTTTGATTTCGATATTATCGACATTTTTGCGTAACCTATTATAAATCAGTAAATTGATATATATAAATAAAAAGATTAGCTTAAATTTTTACAGCTTAGACAGTCAGTCCAAGCAGAGTCAACTTTTCCAAATGCAAAAAAGCTATGTAAAAGGATGCGTACTAAAAATCATTCTGACTTGCTATTACCGCCATTTTTTAAAATTTCTATCCTAGGTTTCAGAATGACAAATTTTTTCTTTTGGTATTTATCCGCATAAATATATCATTACTAACACAACAACAATGCTATAACATACTCAAGTTTCGCACCCAGTAAAGACTGATGTTTTGAGGGCAAAAAAAGAAGAAATGTAGCATATAAACCTTGCTAATCGCTTGGTTTTTAAGTATTTTTAAAGTGGAAACAAGAAAATACAAATATGCTACAAAACAA
>JBDNGW010000861.1:0-4935 GCA_041689735.1 Leeuwenhoekiella sp.
CCTCTCTTCCCACCTAGCCACTCACACTGCCGGTCGGACTCGACAAGGGTATATTTTCCTCCTGGAATTATACCTTCGGGCTCGTCATAAACATTAGGCGTGGGAGTAAAGTTCGTAGATTCGCCCGTATTCAAATCCAATGACATGACCGATGACATGCCCTTGGGCTCATAACAAGCAAAGGTCAATTTGGTGTCGTTGTCATAAAAGTCCTGTGCTTCGGCTACACAACTTCTATCCGGGCTTTCAAATACAGTCTTCTGATCTACGAGTTTGGGAGTACCGCTGGAGAGATCCAATTTGGTGACGATGATACGCGATGCCCCTTCGGGAAGTTCGGGATTTTGGGAGTGAACCTGCGAAAAAGCGATTTGAAGACTCTTTTTGGATATTGCCGCGCCTTCGCTCATCTTCATACCAAGCTTTATCGGTCTAGACCCTGGTTCCTTGCTTAAGAACCATAGTTCGTTGTCCCTTGAACGGCTTGTTTCGATATCCTGAAAACTATCAGGACCGATTAGTAGATAATCCCCCGTAATCAAATGCATGACCCGAAGAAAAGCCGCACCGGGTACGTTACACGTCAAACAATCGATTTTTCGGGTCTCTAAATCGATTACCATGGCATCGCCAAAGCTTTTGGCCATGAAGGCTACCCGTTTGTTGTCAGGCGAGAAATCGGCCCTTTCACCAAAAAGCGTCAATATTTCGATATTCGCCGGCAAACCTTCTAATGGGCTGCCCTGTTTTCTTTCCTGCAATTTTTGAGAAAATGATTGTGTAACGAATAAAATGAGTAGCGGAAGTGTAAATAGTGTTTTCATGTTATGAAATTTTATTGTTTTCGGTTAAAGGTATTCGACATAGCCAAATCATGTCTATCTAAATTTCGTGTTGAGCCATCCAATTCTTATCGAGTCAATTTTACAAATAGGTATGGTGTCTCTTTGTTCAAATCGGGATAGATGCTACCATTGCCATTGTTGTCCATAACTTCGATAAGGTACATGAAATCCCATTTGGGATCGATTTCAGCAGCGGGCACTACAGCCCGATATGAATTTTTCTCTCCAGTTGCTTGCATAGGCATGGTTTGATACTCTTTGTCCTGATTTACATTGCGATAACGTAGGCGCACCCATTTTATCCCGGCGGGAGCACTTACCTCTACATTGACTTCTATTGGTTCACCTACCGGTGCTTCGGTAACAGGCGTATGGGCTATATGAAACAATTCTTCATTGTTGGTATGTGATGCGGGTTTATATTTTGGTGTAACCACCGATGTATTATTTTCAGGAGTAATACTTTTTCTTTTCTGTTCCAAGCTAGCCAATCCTTTTTCTAAGAGTACGAGTTCGTCCTTCCAACTTCCACAAAGATCGTGTACGCAGACACCCATTTTCAAGTCATCGGCATATACCCCTTCGGCGGCGTCCACAATCTGTCGCCAAGCTTCAATAGCCTTGTGTTCATAGGCTATGGCATCTTCTAACGCAGCTACGTTCTTGGTGCGCTCGAACAAACGGTAACTTACTGCAGCAGGTATCCTGCGTGAGTGATAAAGAGCCAAGTTCGCGAGAATCTTAAGATCGGTTACCGTGGAAACAAACTCCTTGTTGGGATTTGTTCCAATAGCCTTTTCCGCATCGGAAATCAACTGGTCAACTTCTTTTGAGATTTGTTCAAACCACAAGCTGTTGGTGGAAGGAAGTATTTTTGGAGTCTCCCCACCTTCAACAAGCAGTTTGGCCTCCTCATCAAAATTAGCGAACTGCATAAGGTCGCTTCCCTCGTTTTTGGCATATTCGGGCAAATCCCCAAGCCGCTGTTTTTCTGCCCAACCCCGAGTGGTCGGGAATCCGCGGTAAGGATAGACAGAGGTTATAATGCGGGGTAGAATCCAACTGGCTTTGTGCAGAGCAGATTTGATGATGGGCCCAGCATTTTTTCCAAAACGAGTTTCGAATTCTTTGTCCCATATTTCGGGCGAAGTGTCGGGATTATAGCCGATTCGGCCAAACACCTGAAAGAAATGCCAATAGCGCTCAAACTCGTATTTGTAGTAAACATGATCAGGCTTCAATAGATCAAATGGTTTCTCATCGTGCGGCTGTGCCAACATTTTGGTGGCCAAGGGTTCGTTCACTTCATAGCCATCACCATCGTACAGGTGTGTGCTCTCTACAAATCGACGTACATACTCCGGACTGCCCCACAGCAATACTCGCGTAGTGCCACCGTTCCAGAGCCTCCAATGTATTTTGTATTTTTTCGGATACCGGAGCAGATAGGCATAACTATGGCGAATGGGACTCTCCTCGGGATTGGTCTTGGTGGGATGGTACGGCATACCCATCTGCTCCATCCAATGCTTCGTGGTAATCCTGAAATTTACCCCTATGTCAATGGCACTTTGAATTACCGGTTCCGGCAGCTCTTTGGCGCGAAGGTCAAGATGGAGGTTCGGGGCTTTTTGTTTGATCATCTCGAATACATCCGACCAAAAACCTAGCTGTTCGCCCTTTTTCAGTCCCGATTCATTATGCATACGGAATTGTATGCCGTCCAAATCGGGGAATGTCTCGATGAATTTGGCCAATGCGGTTTTATTGTAGTCTATGAGATTGTCCGCATTAACGCCCCAAACTAGCCCTTCAGTAGGTTGGCCGGGAGCATTTTTGGTACCCGGAATACCGCCTCCCTGCACGCCTCCCCTATAAATATGATCCCAAATGCCAGCTGTTAGTCCAATTCCCCTTTCATGTGCCATTTTGATCAACTTGTTGAATGTATCCAGATTGCGTTTCTGCTCTTCGGGGCTAATACCCACCATCTTCACATCGGGAAAACTTTCGACATCAAAAAAATAGGGATATGCCGGTGCCAGAAAGCCGCCGTTTTCATACCCGAAAATAATGACCAACGAATTAAACCGATTCTTCGCCAGCATGTCCAGATAACTCTCCCAATAGCTCTCGTCATAAAATTTACTTTCCCAATAGGCCCTGTTCATGGTATAGATCGAAATTGCACGCTCGCTCACATCCGGCTCGTCTGTAATTTCCGTGACCCCTTCCATTGGATTTCTGACATCGGTGCTCCAACCAACACGATTTGCTACATCTAACAGAGCATACATAAGGCCCCGGTCATCATAACCGCCTACTACCCACACCGGTTTGTTTTGCCAATCCGTTCTCCATATTGTCAAGGCTTCAGGTACTTGTGGCACGGAGCGATTTCCATTTTTCAAGAGTCCGGCAGCAATGCCTTCTCCAGAAGACAGGCCTGTTACAATTATGGAGGCCCCATTGGCTTCTTCCATTGACGCCACTTTTTCAAAGCTAATATTCTTCTCTTCCAAAGCATCCGTCAATTTAGTAAGACCGTGTTCAACTGAAGCACCAGGTGATTTATCGGTAAGGATTGATAGAGCAGGTGATTTTTCGCCTACACACGCATGTAAAGAAATTATGCCAAAGAGGGATGACAAGGACAATAGAATAAATCTTGCTAGTAAATGTTTTTTTTTCATTTTAAAAAAATTAAATAGATTATTATATCTTTAAGTTCTTAGAAGGTTTGCCTTTATGTACTCAACACCTTACATTTGGCAATTACCTATTTTATTCTACCATAGTGCTTGCCGCTATTTCAATATCCCTGACAGGAAATAAAATCTTATCTGAGTTCATTTTTCAACCATTTCAGTTCTTGTTGAACCTCCTCTTCTACTTTTGACCAATGGAATAGTTCATTATTATTATGTTCATAGTGTTGCAGAGGCATGGGTTCGTATATAGGCGAGGTTATCTCAACGACGGTATGCCAATGCTGGGTAGCTTTTTCGAGACCCTTTATGGATTGTTCCAGAAAATCCTTATTGCCTGTGTCAAGATAATTCTGATAGGCTACTGCTGACTTTAGTTTTTCAGCGAAATACGTCCCTAGATGTGCCCAAGTTTGAATATCCGAAACTTCATAAAGCAAATCATTGTTGTTGGCCGTGTCAATATGTTCCACATCTTCCAGTGCTTTAGAACAAAATGAATTGATGGAATCAGCAAGTTGGATCGGGGTTATTCTGCCATCGATCTGTTTGGAACCGTTGGAAAGAAACTCTTTGATGCCCATGTATTTTGGATCCATAGGTTGTTTCTCGATCATTTGTTCAATTGATAGTAACTTCATACCATCTGACGTTAATCCAATAAATCCTTCTGCATAGAGGGTATGGTCCCAGGTAGCATCCCAATACGTTGCAATAATCAAAGGAATTCGACTAACTTGTGATTGAGCTTCAAATAATTTTTTACCATTTTCAGGAAAACGCGTTTCAAATGCATCAATAAAAACCTGATTGGAAGTCTCAGGATTATAAAGCAGACGTCCCCATGTTTTGTAGAACATCCATTGACGATCAAAAGCATATCGATATGAAGTGTTTGGCAAGGAGGTGATGTAATCCTTTGCTGGAATATAGGTCTCCGACCCTACAAAATAGCCGTTTACATATGGATGCCCATTCTCTTTGATATGATCCCGAATAAAATCTGGTTGCCCCCAACGCAGTGCAAAAACATCTTCGTTTCTAATCATCCATGCAAGCCTATAATTCTCTGGCATAGGATTCCAATAGGCATCCGTTAGCTTTCCACCGTGTACTTTGGCCAAGTAGGGTGTCGAAAGACCATGCGACCAATTAAATTTCAACTCAATATTGATAGGACCTTTTGCGATACTGAGCGTATCCAAGGTTCGTCTGGTCATTTGCTCGACCGATGCGCTGGTAGATCCGCCGCTACCTTTACCCGCGGACAAAGGCACCCTATGGATAAACTTAACTTTTCTGGACGCATCTCGCATTCCTTGAATATAACCATCCAACAGCCACTCCTCACGTTCTTCTGCCGTCATTCCCCCCATACCTTC